>CAILUB010000215.1 GCA_903837305.1 uncultured Cytophagaceae bacterium | reverse complement strand
CTGATTTTTTGAAGTTGCTTCCGTCGGTTAAGATAAGTGATTCGTCTTTGACTTTTTCCAAAGAGAAAACGGCTTTAATTCCTTTTCCTACGCCCATCTTGCGAATGCGTTTGCGCACTAAAGAGGCTAAATAGCATTCCCGTGTGTTAAGTAAATCGGCTGTTCTGATTTGAGTAGGATCCATTTTTCCTCCTGCTCCCATCGAACTGGCTATTTTAAAACCTAAGTCATAGGCAGTTTTTAAAAGAGTAACCTTAGGGGTAACGGAATCGATGCAGTCCATCACATAATCGAATTTCGTCGTCTCAAGTAATTTTTTAGCCTCTTCTGGGCTTAAAAATTGTTCGACTGAAGTTAATTCGAGGGCAGGATTGATGGCTTGCAGGCGTTCGGCCATGATTTGGGCTTTGGAAACCCCATGGTTCGTCGCTAAAGCGGGTAATTGTCTGTTACGGTTCGTTGGGTCTACTACGTCTCCATCGACTATCGTCATTCGGCCTACGCCAGAACGCGCGATGAATTCAGCAGCGAAGGAGCCTACGCCACCTAATCCGACTACTAAAACGTGTGATTTTTGTAATTTATCGATCCCTTCCGGTCCGATCAAGAGTTCAGAGCGGCTTAGCCAGCTTAGATCATTTTTTGGCATAATTAGGATATTTCTTCCTTGATTTGATAATTCGTCGTCTTATCTGAGTTCGTAATTAATAACTCACCGATAAATCCAGCTAAAAAGAGTTGCACGCCTAATATGATGGCGACAAGTGCTAAAAAGAAAAGCGGGTTATCTGTGACGTTACGGTACTTTAAATTGTAGGCGATGTTATATAACTTCTCGCCGATTAACCAGGTCGTTAAACCAGTTCCAGTCAAAAAGGACAGGATACCAAGGCTTCCAAACAAGTGCATCGGACGTTTTCCGAAAATCTGTACAAATGATATCGATAATAGATCCAAGAAACCATACAGGAATCGCTCTAAACCAAATTTAGTAACTCCATATTTACGAGCTTGGTGTTGAACTACTTTCTCCCCAATCTTTGTAAATCCATTCCATTTCGCTTGAACTGGAATATAGCGGTGCATTTCACCATACAGACGTAACGTCTTTACCACTTCAATTTTATAAGCTTTTAAGCCGCAGTTGAAGTCATTCAATTTAACACCAGACAATTTGCGAGTGGCTGCGTTGTATAATTTGGTTGGAATGGTCTTCGAAATAGGATCGAATCGCTTTTGTTTCCAGCCGGAAATTAGGTCGTAATTTTCCTCGGTAATCAATCGATACAATTCTGGGATTTCATCCGGTGAATCTTGTAAATCGGCATCCATGGTGATGACTACTTGGCCAGATGCCTTACTGAATCCTTCGTGAAGCGCGGCTGATTTGCCGTAATTACGGGCAAAGGAGATCGCTACAATCGTGCTGTATTGCGTTGATAATTGCTTTAAAACCTCCCAGGAATTGTCATTGCTTCCATCGTTGACGAAGATCATCTCGTAAGAAAACGCATTTTCTTTCATCACCCGATCAATCCAAGAACATAGTTCTGGAAGCGATTCGGCTTCGTTATAAAGAGGGACTACGATGGATAGCTGTAACATACGAGCAAAAATACAAAATAATTATGAAGGAAAGATGATATAATAGGGTCTTAATAATTCGATGAATTCCGGCGTGTAATCGCCCTGTTCGCTTTTGATGTTTATTCGACCGTCCTTG
>CAILUB010000214.1 GCA_903837305.1 uncultured Cytophagaceae bacterium | reverse complement strand
ATTTTTGTGTTTTAAATTACTCTAGTGTTTGTTTCGGCTGATGTCGAAAAGTATAATGTCCAGGTGTTGGAATGGTATACAAGTACGCTTGAGGTGCGTATGTCGCAAGACGTGGGAGTTCGAGTCTCCTCCTGGATACAATGCAGCTCCATTTTTGTTGGAGCTGCATTTTTTAATTAAACGTTGCTTTTATAATTGACAGGTGAGTAAGGAAATTGAATAAATTTTAATGACTCGATATTCGCTATTTTTTTATTTAATTACACATTAAAGCAGAATTCAATAATAAAGAAGATATACTATCAGTTGAAATATAAAATAAAATCGCTAATCATTATTCAAACAGATCTGTAGAGAGATAGCGATCTCCACGATCACAAATAATACAAACAACTACACCTTCTTTTAAATTTTCAGCGACTTTTAATCCTATAGCTACTGCACCACCACTACTCATGCCGCCAAATACGCCCTCTTCTTTAGCCAACCTTTGAGCCATTATTCTTGCTTCTTCTTCCGAAACCTCGATGATTTGATCTACACGGTTCTTATCAAAGATTTTAGGTAAATATTCCAAAGGCCATTTTCGGATACCAGGAATTTTAGCGCCATCTTTTGGTTGCGCTCCTATTATTTGAATATCTGAATTTCGTTCTTTTAAATATTTTGAAACTCCCATTATTGTTCCAGTAGTTCCCATAGCAGAAACAAAATGAGTCACTGTTCCATTAGTATCTCTGTAAATTTCTGGACCAGTAGTTTTGTAATGCATCATAGGATTATCCTCGTTTGCAAATTGATTAAGCATTAAATAGCCACCTTGCTTCACTTTACTTTCAGCATAATCAATGGCACCTTCCATTCCTACACTTTCAGGGGTTAAGGTTACAGTAGCGCCAAAGGCTTTCATGGTTAATACCCTTTCTCTTGTCGAATTTTCAGGCATCACAATTTCAATTTCTACATTCATTAATCTTGCTATCATAGCTAATGCTATACCAGTGTTACCACTAGTAGCTTCAATTAATTTCATGCCAGGTTTTATTTCGCCTCTTTCAATAGCTCCTTTTATTAAACCATATGCCGCTCTATCTTTAACGCTTCCTCCTGGGTTATGTCCTTCCAGTTTAGCAAACAGTTTCACGTTTTTATTTTTATTAATAACTTTTAATTCAACTAAAGGAGTATTTCCTATAAAATCTAATAGTGTTGCCATAATTTATTTTGATTGTTCAACGTTTAATTGAGGTTTGTGATATACAACAGAATTTGGAGGAACACTCTCTGTAAGCCATACATTTCCACCGATAATAGAATTATTGCCAATAAATGTTTTACCGCCAAGAATTGTTGCTCCTGCATATATGACTACATGGTCTTCAATAGTTGGGTGACGTTTTTCTGCCGCCATTCCTTTACTCACACTTAATGCTCCTAAAGTTACTCCTTGATATAGTTTAACAAAATCACCAATTTGAGTCGTTTCACCAATAACTACTCCTGTGCCATGATCAATAAAAAAATGACTGCCAATTGTTGCACCTGGATGGATATCAATTCCTGTTTTACTATGAGCTATTTCAGTTAATATTCTTGGAATAAAAGGAACATTAAGTCGATGCATTAAATTAGCCACTCGATATATTGAGATGGCATAAAAACCAGGATAAGAACGGATAACTTCATCTCTATTTTTTGCAGCTGGGTCACCCGCCTCTATTGCCTCGGCATCTTTTAATAACAAATCATATAACACAGGTAAATCATTATAAAATTCATTTATAACATCTTCAATTTCCTTATCCATAAAAGACTCTACAAATAATAAAGCATTCAATAAATGTTGCTTGCTTGTAAAGTACTCCGTTTTCAATTCATCTTTTGAAGGAAATGCCTTATTACTGTATGCAGGAAATAAAACCGATAGAAGAGTGTCAATAAAGTTTTGCACCAAAAATGGAGAAGGCAAATTAGTTTTATTACTATGTGTAATAAACAAGTCGTTTATAAATTCTTTTTCTTGCATATCAATTATTTTGGATTGTCTAATTTATAAAATAATGTTACCTATTTTTCAATAGAAACTAATTAATCATCCTATTTTATTTATAATCCCTCAAATATTCCGCTCCTATTTTTATCAGTAGTTGCTAAATCAAGCTATACTATTTTGAATTCGAATACTTTCAATATGAATTGCCTCCAAATAAGATTTAATGAATTCTTCACTTAATCCAACCTGAGCTCCTTTGTTAATTGCTCTGTCCAAAATCTCATTATATCTATTGGCTTGAAGAACGGTGATTTTACTACTCTTCTTAATCTCACCTATTTCCCTAGCAACTTTCATGCGTGTAGAAATTAATGAAATGAGTTCTTCATCCAAATGATTTATCTGCTCTCTTAAATGTTCTAATTGCTTTACAAATTTTTCCTCATTTGAATTTGATTTTTTGTAAATCAAACTACTTAACAAGCTATTTAGTTCTTCAGGTGAGATTTGTTGACTCTTATCCGTTAATGCAGAGTCTGGATCATAATGAGATTCAATGATAAGGCCATCAAAATCTAAGTCAACACTCTTTTGTGCAATAGAAAGTAATCCCGTTCTATTTCCGCAAATATGAGATGGATCACAGATGATAGGTAAGTTCGGATATAGTCGCTTCATTTCAATTGGAATTTGCCACATTGGTACATTGCGATATTCTGTATTTCCATAAGAAGTAAAACCTCGATGTATTAAACCAATATCTTCAATACCAACTTTCTGTAAACGTTCTACTGCTCCTATCCATAATTTAATATCTGGATTTACAGGATTTTTAATGAGAACAGTTTGCTTTGTATCTTTTAAGGCATCAGCAATTTGCTGAACACTAAAAGGATTAACCGTTGTTCGAGCACCAATCCATAATATATCCACATCAAAGCTAAGGGCATCTTCCACATGTTTTGCAGTAGCCACTTCAACCGCAGTTTTTAAACCAGTTAATTGTTTGGCCTTTGCCAACCAAGGTAAAGCCTTAGTACCAATACCCTCAAAGCCACCAGGATTAGTTCTTGGTTTCCAAATTCCAGCTCTTAGTATGTCCACTTTTCCTGTATGCGCTAGTTGCGAAGCTGTATGTAATACTTGCTGCTCCGTCTCAGCGCTGCATGGACCCGCAATCACAAGTCCCTTTTTGTAAATAATATTTGTGGACTCTCTTGACACAACATCTATATTTTTCAGTTCCATTAATTCAAGTTTTTGTGAATATTTATTTCATCTATTACTCTTGGTTTATAGGCTTCGCTTTTGTAAATACCTAATACTTTAAGAGCAACCACTTCTTTTTCTAAATCTATAAGACATTTCTCAAATACAGATTTATCATCAAATTCGAAATCGAAATGGAATGGATATACATTAGAGTTATTTGGTATTGGTAAACTTTGAATTTTACTCAAATTAAGTCCGTAGTTCTTTATAATATCCAGTGCTTTACTTAAACTACCTGCCTCATTTTTAATTTGCATAGTAACCGACGCTTTATTAGGATCCGCAACATAGTCACCTCCTTTACTCAATATATAGAACCTTGTGAAGTTTTGCTTAACATCACAAACATTGTCATCTAATACTTCTAAATTAAATGATTTAGCAAGTGTTGGTCCACCAATAACAGCAAGCTTTCCGGTTGCATCTTCAGCTACTAATTTAGCACATGTTGAAGTGTCTTTATATTCTGTTACAGTCAAGTTATCGTTTTCTGCCAAGAAAATTTGACTCTGACCTAATGCCATTGGATGAGAAACTATTTCCTTAACATCAGATAATTTTGAACCTTTTTTCCCTAATAATTGCAACTCAATTGGTAAATAAATTTCTCCTATAACCTTAAGGTCGTATTTTTCTATAAGTAAAT
>CAILUB010000213.1 GCA_903837305.1 uncultured Cytophagaceae bacterium | reverse complement strand
TTTGTCCGACGTATACACCCCAGCGCCCAACGTAGCCCCTTTTTCTGTAGGCACCACCACGCAAACCTCCACCCCATAATCGCGTTGCAATTTGTTTAGGACAAGGTTATAATAGTGTGGCAGGCCACCGGCCAGAGACATTATTTTCATTTCTTAAACCATTTAGTAACTAGCTCACTGATGTCAGGAGATAGCTTAAATTTCGTGACCGCTAGGATAAATAATCCACCTATCGCGGCACTTCGTACTCCCACATTCAATAGCCAGGCCATCACAGGGCTGCCTTCGATGACCGGGATTTGGGAAACAACGAAGTAAATTATTGCGCTTACGATTAGAATCCCAAGGGATCTAAAATCAAACGGTTGCAAGTCTAGTTTCCACCAGATGAAACCAAATTTCAACACATTATAGCCCGCCAAAGCCAATAGGGAAGCTAAAGCAGCCCCGTTATAAGAATAAATAGGAATCAGAATCAAATTACCTACCACTAAACCGACCGCGAGAATAATGTAGAAAATGAGGTCGTAGCGGTAGTATTTGGAGTTAATCAATACCTCTGAATTCAGGCCCGTTCCCATATCGATGATCTTACTTAAACCCACCATTAGTACGACCCAACGGCCAGCCTCGTAGATTTCGTGGCGCGGAATGATGGTGTAGATGAAGTCCAAATTACACCAGATCAACAGGAATAAAACGCAGCCGATGAGGAGGAGATTCAAGGACGATTTTTGGTAAATGTCCTGAATGTTTTCGCGGTCATTTCGGTTCCAAGCCTGCGCTAAAATAGGTGCCGCAATCGCCGCAATCACATTCCGAGGGATCGAAATCATAATCGCCATCCGGGAATTAATATCAAAAATCGCTGTCGTACTCAAACCACCCAGATAGGCTGGTAACATAATCTTTTCGATGTGCTGAATGAGCGTAAAACTCGCCCCTGCTAAAATCACCCAGCCACCATACGATAGCATTTCCTTGAAAACCGGGGTGCGTAAAAACGAAAAATCTACTTTGGTATAAAAGCGCTTCAGCTGTTTAATGTAAGCTAATAAGCCCGCTACCGCCACCACATAGGAAAGCGTAATTGCTAAAATCAACTGATTAAATGTCAAATAACCCATGGCAAACGCAATCACCAAAACCCCATTCGAAACCCGTAAATACAATTCCCGGATAATTGCCGGCACCACAATGCGCAGATGCACTCGGGCATAGGCTTCGAGCACACTCATATAGAGGTAACTAGCTGTTAGCGGAATAATATAATAGAAATACTGGGGTAAAAGCGGCGAATTCGTGCCATATGCCTCGAAAAACAGTGGTTTTAAGGCTAAGTATCCTAACACAAAAAGAGTTAAACCGAATAGCGGTGCGACAAGCAGAAAGGTGAAAAACCCTTTATGTCCATTCGCCGGATCATCGAAATGCGGAAAAAAGCGCACCGCAATGTGCGGAATTCCCAGTTGGGTAAACGAGGCAAAAATAAGGGGAATACTGACCAAAGCACCGGCAATCAAGCCCACCTGCTCCTGCGAAAGAAACTTATTGTACAGGAAGATCACGTTAAAAGTCCCAATCGCCGTACCCAAATAGGTAACGATTGAACCCTTTAAACTTTGTCGAATGACGATCCCCATGCCTTGTTTTGAATGTAATTTACAAAAATACGATTTTGCGGGGCATTCTTTATACGAGAAGACCTTTGATTTTCGCGGATAGCTTTACCACGTCATAAGCCTCCTCCATGTGTTTGCGTGCCGCGACACCAAAGGCACGCGTAGCCACGGAGTCTGAGGCTAAGGATTTCAGGGCAGCAGCCATTCCCTCCACATCATGTTCATCCACCAAAAGTCCCGTTTTCCCCTCGATGACCGCATCTGGAATACCGGCGTGTCTCGTGGAACAAATCGCTAATCCACAAGCGGATGCCTCTAAAATAGCCACAGGAGTTCCCTCAGAATCCCCGCTTGGCGTTAGAACTGAATGCTGAATGAAGACGTTTGATTCCTGCAATAAGGGCAAGTAGTCAGATTGCCCCATGGCTCCTAAGAAATGAATATTATAAGATAGACCGTGTGCGGAAACATACGCTTTCGCTTCTTCCCACAAGGGGCCATCGCCTACCATGCGTAACTGTGAATCTGGAAAATCACACAACAACATTTCAAAGGCTTGAATGCTTTTCAAGGATCCTTTTTTCTCTGCAAAACGTGCCACAGAAATAACATTGAAACCCTCTTTCGGAGTACCAGGGATAAACCTAGATGTATCGACGCCGCAAGGAATCACATGTAAATTCGGTAATGGACCGGCGATTTCTTCTAGGGTTGCTCGCATGGATTCAGCCACACAGATGATGGCTTTCGCCTTAGGTAAACTGAGCGCATAACGGGCGCCATAAGTGGCTAAAGTCTTTTTCTCTGCTGCATCGAAGCCTAAAAAGACAACCGAATAAGGAATACCTTCTGCCAAACAAGCCTCGTAGATATTCGTGCCTAAAGGACCGTAATTCGCTAAGAAGGCGTCTACTTTATGGACTCGTAAAAAGCGTCTAAGGTAATAGGTATAAATCTTTTGATAGAGGGCGGGCACCAAACGCCTTAAAACACCTCTCACCGCTAGAATAGAAAATGGAAATGAAAAGAGAGATCCGCCCGCCTTTAATCGGCTCGGTTGCCAGCCCTCGTATAAGACGTGAATGGGTTCTAATTGATTGATCTGCTCTTCGATAAAGGTCTCGGAGTAAGAAAAAAAATTAGAACGGGCAATGATTAAACGCATTCAGGGCTGATTTTTAATGCAAAACCGAAATTAGCTAAAATTTTCGGCTATTTTTACAGCAAATACACGTCATGGAGAAAAATTTAGTCGTAGGGGGAAGTGGTTTTTTGG
>CAILUB010000212.1 GCA_903837305.1 uncultured Cytophagaceae bacterium | reverse complement strand
GATAATGGCATGTAAAGGGATTTATTTTTGATACTCTTTTAAAAAAAGAGCGATTTAAAGGCTATAAAACCAAATTTTGCTCTATTTTTGTAACCTATCTAAATCTATCACACTTATGATTCAAGGAGGTTCTGCTACACAGGCAAAATCACGCCAAAGTAGGAAAATCAGAATGGGAATGATCGGCGGAAGTCAAGAGGCTTTCATTGGTGCAGTTCACCGTCGCGGTTCCCAATTAGACGGAGAAATCGAATTAGTTTGTGGCGCATTTAGTTCCAGCGCAGAAAAATCCAAAGCCACCGGAGAAGCTCTTTATCTTCCAGAAAACCGCGTATACGGTTCTTATGAGGAGATGATTTTGAAGGAGAAAGAATTGCCGGAAGGCGAGCGCATGGACTTCGTTTCCATTGTTACCCCTAATCACGTGCACTTCCCAGCAGCTAAGATGGCCCTTGAAAATGGATTCCATGTCGTTTGTGATAAGCCAGCGACCTTGAATTTAGCAGAAGCGAAAGAATTAAAGAGAATCATCGATCAATCAGGCTTGATTTTTGCTTTGACCCATAACTACACAGCCTACCCAATGGTGAAAGAGGCGAAGCATTTAGTAGACTCAGGTCAACTAGGCGAAATTCGCAAAATCATCGTGGAATATCCACAAGGCTGGTTAATTGACCTAGTGGAAGCGACCGGCCAAAAACAAGCAGCCTGGAGAACAGATCCAGCACGTTGTGGTGCAGCAGGTGCCATTGGCGACATCGGAACGCACTGCGAGAATTTGATCGAATACATCACCGGATTACATATTAAAGAGCTTTGTGCAGATCTTACGATCTTCGTAGAAGGTCGTCAATTAGATGACGATGGCAATATCTTGATCCATTATAATAATGGGGCCAAAGGTATTTTACATTGCTCCCAAATCTGCAACGGTGAGGAGAACGACTTTAACTTCCGTATTTATGGAAGTAAGGCAGGTATTACTTGGCACCAAATGGAGCCGAATACGATGGTATTTAGGACGCGCGACGAAGGAGCGCGGATCATTCGTACGGCCGTAGGCCAGCTATCTCCTGCCGCTAATGCGCACACACGTCAACCTGCGGGACACCCAGAAGGCTATGTGGAGACTTTCGCAAACATCTACCGTAATTTCGCTTTTGCACTTAGAGCAAAATGGGAAGGAAAAACACAAGACCCATTGTATGATTTCCCTGGAATCGACGAAGGAATTATGGGGATGGCTTTCATCGAAAATGTGGTGAGATCAGCCCAAGATAATAAAAACAAGTGGACAAAATTTGAACTATAAATAACCATGACTAAAATCAAAGTTGGAATCGTAGGAACCGGATTTATCGGACCCGCTCATATCGAGGCTTTACGCCGCTTACCAAATATTGATGTTGCTGCACTTTGCGAAGTGACCATCGAACTAGCTGAGGCGAAAGCAAAGCAATTAGGCATTGACCGTTGGTACACTTTCGAAGATCTATTAAAGCAAGAAGACATTCAATGTGTACACATTTGTACACCTAACTTCTTACACTATTCACAGTCGAAAGCAGCTTTATTAGCTGGAAAGCACGTGGTATGTGAGAAACCTTTGGCAAAAGACCTACACGAAGCAGAGGAATTAGTCGCATTAGCGGCTAAAACTGGCTTAGTGAATGCAGTTCACTTCAACCTTCGCTACTATCCATTAGTACGCCAAATGAAGACGATGCGTGAAAAAGGCGATTTAGGTGAAATCTATTCGATCATAGGTAGCTATTTACAAGATTGGTTATTCTACAATACAGACTATAACTGGCGTTTAGAGCCGGACAAATCAGGTGATTCTCGCGCTATCGCCGACATCGGTTCTCACTTATTAGACGTTATCGAATACATCACAGGTTTGAAAACAGTCGAAGTAATGGCTGATTTCAACACGGTTCACAAAGTGCGCAAGAAGCCTTTGAAGCCAGTAGAAACCTATTCTGGCAAAATGTTACAGCCAGAAGATTATGCGGATGTCCCTATCAACACGGAAGATCATGCGAACGTTTTATTACGTTTTGACAATGGAAACCGCGGTTGCGTAACCGTTTCTCAAGTTTCAGCAGGTCGCAAGAATCAGTTAAAATTAGAGATTTCAGGTTCAAACAAAACTTTCGCGTTTAACTCAGAGTCGCCTAACGAAATGTGGATTGGTAATAGAGATCAAGCGAATCAAGTGTTGATGCGCGATCCATCTTTGGCCTACCCTGAAGCAACAGCCTTAATGACTTTCCCTGGTGGACATAACGAGGGCTTCTCAGATACGTCGAAGCAATTATTCAAAGAAGTATACGCCGCTGTAGAAGCTGGAAAACAACCGGAGAATCCGAAATACCCAACTTTCGCAGACGGATACCGTGAATTATTAATTTGTGAGCGCATTTTAGATTCGACGCGTTCTCAAAAATGGGTTAAAATCTAAACCATATTAAAAGATGAAAACGATACAAGGGCCAGCTATATTTTTGGCACAATTTATGGGCGACGAAGCCCCTTTTAATACCTTAGACAACATCACCACTTGGGTAGCATCTTTAGGTTATAAAGGGGTGCAAATTCCGTCATGGGATTCGCGTTGTATTGATCTTCAAAAAGCAGCAGAGTCGAAGACTTATTGTGATGAAATCGTAGGGATGTTAGCTGCCAAAGGCTTACAAATCACCGAATTATCTACCCACCTTCAGGGTCAATTAGTGGCAGTCAACCCAGCTTATGACCTTGGTTTCGATGCATTCGCTCCGGATTCCGTTAAAGGAAATCCCAAAGCACGCACCGATTGGGCGATTCAACAATTAAAATATGCAGCGAAAGCGTCTCAAAACTTAGGTTTAAATGCCCACGCCACTTTCTCTGGTGCCTTAATGTGGCACACGGTATATCCTTGGCCACAACGTCCAGCTGGATTAGTGGAGCAAGGTTTCAAAGAATTAGGTCGCCGTTGGTTACCGATTTTGAATACCTTCGATGAATGTGGCGTAGATTTATGCTACGAAATTCACCCAGGGGAAGATTTACACGATGGCGTGACATTCGAAATGTTCTTAGACGAAGTAAAAGGTCACAAACGCGCGAATTTATTGTACGATCCATCACACTTTGTGTTACAGGCTTTGGACTACAAACAATACATCGACTTCTACCACGAGCGCATCAAGATGTTCCACGTAAAAGACGCTGAGTTCAATCCTACAGGAAAACAAGGGGTGTACGGTGGTTACCAATCTTGGATTAACCGCGCAGGCCGTTTCCGTTCATTAGGCGACGGACAAGTTGATTTCAAAAGCATCTTCTCTAAATTAACCCAATACGGATATGACGGATGGGCCGTTTTAGAATGGGAATGCTGTATCAAAGATCCAGTTCAGGGAGCTACAGAGGG
>CAILUB010000211.1 GCA_903837305.1 uncultured Cytophagaceae bacterium | reverse complement strand
TTCCTTGTTCTTCTCCGCAGTCCAATTAGGATTGTGCAAGCGGTGAGCAGCATTGAAATGTTCTTTTCGGAATACGGTAACGCGTGGGGCTTCAGTCATTTTTTCTAAATTCTTATAAATTTAAAGTATTTTCCTTAAATTTCATCTTTGTAAAACCTATTAGACTAATCAGTAAACAAATGAAAAGAAGGAAGTTTATCTCCGATTCCTTAGTGTATACCTCTGGCACCGCTTTATTCCCTACATTCTTAAGACAGTCACCTTTAGAACAAACGAAAGTACGTTTAGGTTTTATCGGTGTAGGATTAAGAGGGCAAAATCACCTCGAAATGGCAATGTATCGACCGGATGTCGAGGTTGTAGCCATCTGTGATATTGATCCTAAAGCGATTGATATTGCATTAAAGATGGTTTCAGACAAGGGTCGACCAGCCCCATCCGTTTATGGAAAGACAGAAAAAGATTTTGAAAATTTAGCCAAGCGTGCCGATATCGATGGTGTAGTCATTGCCACTCCCTGGGAATGGCACGTTCCGATGGCCTTAGAAGTGATGAAACAAGGTAAGTATGCGGGTGTGGAAGTTTCTGCTACGGTAACTTTGAAGGAATCATGGGATCTCGTGAATATGTATGAAAAAACGGGTTCACATTGCATGATTTTAGAAAATGTATGTTATCGAAGAGATGTGCTTGCTACGTTGAATATGGTTCGTCAGGGCATGTTTGGTACCTTGAATCATGTTCAATGCGGCTACCAACATGATTTACGGGAAGTGAAATTCAATGATGGAAAGCAGGCTTATGGCGGTGGTGTGGAGTTTGGTGAAAATGGATTTTCTGAGGCCAAATGGCGTACCCAGCATTCTGTCGATCGCAATGGAGATTTGTATCCAACACACGGTTTAGGGCCGGTGGCGGAGATGTTAAATATCAATCGAGGGAATCAGTTTGCTTATTTAACATCGATGGCTACGCCTTCTTTGGGATTACATAATTACATTGTTGAAAAAGGTGGCGCTGATCATCCCAATGCGAAAGTGAATTTTAAATGTGGTGATATTGTCCAAACTATGATTAAATGTGTGAATGGGGAAACCATTCTCATTACGCATGATACCAATTCTCCTCGCCCTTATTCGTTAGGCTTCCGCGTTCAAGGAACGAAGGGTTTGTGGATGGAAGATAATAGGTCTATCTATATAGAAGGTGTTTCGTCCAAAGCACACCGCTGGGAAGAGGCTAAACCTTATTTAGAGAAATACGATCACCCTTTGTGGAAAGCACACGCAGCTGATGCAGAGAATGCAGGGCATGGAGGTATCGATTATTTTGTGTTGAGAGCCTTCATAGAGGCTATTAAGGCAAAAGTTGCTCCACCGATCGACGTTTATGATGCCGCAGCTTGGTCTGCGATTGCACCACTTTCTGAGGAGTCGATCAAGAAGGGCTCCGCTCCTATCCAAATACCTGATTTTACACGAGGTAAATGGAAAAAAAATCAACCTATTTTTGCATTAAACGACCAATACTAAACCTATGAATCAATCTAAAAACGTTAACGGACCTCTCTTAATTATCGGTATTCTCTTTTTTGTCTTTGGTTTTGTGACCTGGGTGAATTCGGTTTTGATTGCCTTCTTTAAGGATGCTTTTCAACTAAATAACTTCGATTCACTTTTAGTGACTTTTGCTTTCTTTATCTCCTATTTTGTGATGGCGATTCCATCATCCTGGGTATTGGCAAAAACCGGATTTAAGAAAGGTATGTCTTTAGGCTTATTGGCTATGGCAGTGGGTACTTTATTATTCATACCGGCTGCTAAAATGGCCAATTATCCCATGTTCTTGTTTGGCCTTTTTGTGATCGGTACAGGTCTTGCACTCTTACAAACTGCTTCTAATCCCTATGTAACGATTTTGGGACCAGCAGAATCAGCTGCTCAGCGTATTTCGGTCATGGGTATTTGTAATAAGTTTGCGGGTATTCTGAGTCAATTTATCTTTGGAGGTCTATTTTTATCGAGTGCGGTAGCTGGAACAGAAAAATTAGCCATCGTTTTAATGCCCTATGGTATAATGACGGCCGTTTTAGTGGTCTTGGCCATTTGGGTATGGTTCTCATCATTACCTGAAGTGGAAGCGGAGGAAACGGTGGAAGAGGAAGGCAATGCGAAAGATTCTGTTTGGGCTTATCCAAGCCTTGTCTTAGGTCTAGTTGCTTTCTTTCTGTACGTAGGAGTCGAGGTTATCGCTGGAGATACGATTATTAATTATGGGGTTTCTCAAGGATTTAGTCAGGATGTTGCCAAAATCTTTACAACCTATACTTTGTATGGTATGTTAGCAGGTTATGTTATAGGTATCTTCTTTATTCCCAAATACTTATCGCAACAAAAAGCCTTGAATTACTCAGCTATTTTGGGTGTTGTATTTTCGATCGGTGCCATCGCTTTCACTGGATTTACTTCTGTATTGTGTTTGGCCTTATTAGGTTTAGCAAATGCACTTATGTGGCCTGCTTTGTGGCCTCTAGCGATTAATGGATTAGGGAAATTTACTAAGATAGGTAGCGCTTTGATTATTATGATGATCTCAGGAGGCGCGCTACTGCCTTTGTTGTATGGTAAAATAGCAGATCAAATCGGGAATACGCAGATCGCTTACCTTATTTTGATCCCTTGCTATATTTTTATCTATTATTACGCAACAATTGGGCATAAAAAGAGTTCTTGGAAGTAGAATTGCCTATTTTTGCGTTTTATTGCAGTTATGTCTAAAATTTTCAATTTGAACGATCCCCTACTTGCTGATGGAAATCAGTATGCTCCTTCTCTTTATGCATATGAAAGGCGTATTACGATTCCGGTTCAAATAGGTGAGCTCTATTTAGGTTCAGACTTTCCTATTCGGATTCAGTCGATGACTACAGTAGATACCATGGATACGCAGGGATCAATTGAGCAATCTATAAGAATGATAGATGCGGGTTGTGAACTAGTTCGAATAACAGCTCCCTCCGTTAAAGAGGCCCAGAATCTTGAGAATATTCGCAAAGGTTTGCGGGATCGTGGATACAAGACACCTTTAGTCGCTGATATACACTTTACCCCCAATGCCGCTGAATTAGCTGCTAGAATCGTCGAAAAGGTCCGTATCAATCCGGGAAACTACGCGGATAAGAAACGCTTTGAAACAATTGATTATACCGATGTGTCGTATGCATCAGAATTAGACCGTATTCGGGATAAATTCCTTCCTTTAGTCAAAATATGCAAGGAATACGGCACGGCGATGCGTATTGGTACGAATCACGGTTCGCTTTCAGATCGCATATTAAGTCGTTATGGAGATACCCCTAATGGGATGGTGGAATCAGCTTTGGAATTCTTACGCATTTGTGAGGATGAAAACTATTTCAACATCGTTCTTTCGATGAAATCTTCAAATACACAGGTGATGGTGGAAGCGTATCGCTTGTTAAGTAAAAAGTTAAAGGATGGCGGTTTTAAGGCCTACCCTATGCATTTAGGTGTGACAGAGGCTGGTGAGGGTGAAGATGGTCGGATTAAATCGGCCGTTGGCATTGGAACGTTATTAGAAGATGGTTTAGGCGATACCATTCGTGTTTCTCTCACGGAGGATCCAGAATTTGAGATACCGGTGGCGAAAGATTTAGTACGTCGTTATGATATGCGTGCTTCTTCTCAAGATCCCATTCCTGTTTTCAAAGGTGATTCTGCTTCATTTGACTCTCCTATTAACCCGTTCTCGCATTTGCGTAGAAAGACGTCGGAAATTTTTTCGATGGGCGGTCATCAGGTTCCTCGCGTAATCGCGGACTTTTCTACTCGATCTTCCATTTCAATTGCTGATTTAAAGACTATAGGGCATTTCTATTTACCTGAACCGGATAAATGGGCGATGAATGACCTAGGTGCTGATTTTATTTATACGGGTAAGCAGTCCCTTGATTTTATGTTGCCAAATGGCTTGCGTCAAATTCAAGACTCCTCTGTTTGGTCTCCGTCAGAATATGTATATCCTATATTCAGCTATGCAGATTTTCAAATTGCTTCACAAAAGCATACTACCTTAAATTTCGTATCCTTGGATGCAGCTGAGCTAGTGATGGAGTCTGACGAGTTTGATTCTACCTGTGTGATTGTTTTACATTCTACGAATGCACATCAGATGCCAGCTATTCGACGTGCTTTCTTTCATTTAATAGAAAAGGGTGTCACAAATCCTGTCATTATTCACCTGAACTACACCTCCATTTCAGATGATCAATTTCAACTATTTGCCCCTACGGATGGTGGAGCTTTGTTTATTGATGGTTTAGGGGATGGTTTGATGCTAAGCCTAAAGCATTCGAAGAATAAGGAGGCTTTGTGTAATTCGACGAATTTTGGGACGTTGCAAGCGAGCAGAATGCGTATTTCGAAAACGGAGTACATTTCTTGTCCCTCCTGTGGTCGAACTTTATTTGATTTACAAGAAACGACGGCTATGATTCGCCAAAAGACAGATCACTTAAAAGGAATCAAAATAGGTATTATGGGCTGTATTGTGAATGGCCCGGGTGAAATGGCTGATGCAGATTATGGTTATGTGGGTATCGGAAAAGATAAGATTGCGCTCTATAAAGGGCAAGAAGTGGTGAAAAAGTCTGTTCCTGCAGATTCTGCGGTGGATGAATTAATCACGTTAATTAAGGAGCATGGAGATTGGCGCGAGCCCTCTATAAACGACTAGACTATGAGCAGATTAAGAGAACAATTTAGAGTGGGGGAAGTTTTTACGTATTTCGTACGTGTATTCCAAAAACCTAAGCCAGGAGCAGCACCCGCTAACTTTAACCTGCGCGCCATGCACACGATCAACAAGATTTCCATCTTGATGTTTATCGTTTGTCTAATTGTGATGATCTACCGCGCTTTTATGCGCTAGTTATTTAGTCCCGTAAAGACACCAAGATGATTTTGCTTTTTTCAAAGCAGCAGCATCTTTCGTCTTCCCTTTGACATAATCACACAAAAATTGATTCTCCTTGGGACCTAACGCGCCTGGCATGGAATTGATTAATTCATCGATTACCTTCATCGCTTGCGATGTCTTTTTCTGTTTGAATAGTATATCCGATTCGACCATCCACGTTCTACGATTAATACTAGAACGGTCTAAGCCTGTTTTAGCCATTTGAGACTTAATTTTCATTAAACCTGATTCCCCTAATTTTGCTGCTTGTGAGCCAGATAAAGCAATAGAGAAGATATTCTCATACACCATACGAACCACTGACGGGTCAAAAATGGAGTTATAGTAGTTTATGTTCCGGATGAAATAATCAAAAAGGCGGTTATCGTTACTCATTAATGCGACTTGCATTAGATTGAAATTCATTTGAGAACTGTATTGAACCGGTTTTAATAAGGCAATATAAGCATTCATTGCCTTGATATTTGTTAATGTATCTCCAGTAATCCGCGCATATTGAGCGTAATTTATCAACATCCCTGGATTCTTCTCCCCAGCAGCTAAACGCTTAGGGAATTGGGACACTTGTTCGGCTGGATTGATGGCTTTTGATGCAATTGCATTCAACATCGTTGCGGTATTATCTTTCTCACCAAATATCCTCGCTTGCACTATTTTCATAGATTTAGGCTCGAAAAAAACAAAGGTTGGTGTTGCATTTAAAATAATCCCCGCTTGTTTTATAGCCAATTGATTCGCTGGATTACGAATATCTAATTGATAATTAACGAAATTTTTATTGTAAACTTCTCCTACGGTTGGTTGTGTAAATACCCCTTTGAATGCACTACATACGTGGCAGTCAGGGGCATAAATCTCCATGAAAAGCAATTTATTTTGCTTGATTGCCTCAGAACGCGCCTCTTGTAATGAGGAAGCAGTGCTGAATTTTATGCCTTGAGAATGTCCTATAAAGGGTAATATCAGGAGTAAGAATATTTTTTTCATGCTTATTTAGTTCCTTTTTCAGCGTCTACGATTTCTTTCTGTAAATGAGATGAAAGGGTACGGCAAGTAGCTTCGAGCTCTTGAGCAAAGAAATTATCACCTGTAGCCTGCAATGATGCATCAGCGACGGTTCCTACTATTTCGATAAAGAATCGCTTCATATCTAATACCTCCATATCTTTTGTCCAAAGTGGTAAAGTCAAAGTCCCTTTGTGATAGGGATCCCAAGTAGCTACTAAAATGGCTTTTGTTTCTTCAATGCCCTCGTTCGGGTTATCTGTTGCTGACCAAGAGATTTGTTCAGGGATGTTTTGGTCGTCTAATTGTATCTTAAAATTGATTTCAGATTGTTTCATAGCTGTAAAATTAATCGTATTTTCGTATAAATTAAGGAAATTAATGGTTAAGGCTGAAATTATTACCATTGGAGATGAGATTCTATACGGGCAAATCCTGGATACAAACACGCAATGGATCAGCCTTGAATTAGATAAATTAGGGATCAAAACCGTTCGGAAATCATCCGTAGGTGATCATAAATCAGAAATTCTTCAGATACTAAACGAAGCTGCTCAGCGAGCAGATGTAGTATTAATTACCGGAGGATTAGGGCCCACGAAGGATGATTTGACGAAGAAAATCCTCGCGGAGTATTTTGATTGCGAGTTAGCTATGCATTCAGTTGCGTTACAAGATGTGACTGAATTCTTTGCTAAACGCGGCCGTGAATTATCACCTATCAACCGAGATCAGGCTCTATTACCTACAAAGGCTGAGTTTGTTCGCAATAGTCAAGGTACAGCGCCCGGTATGTGGTTTAATGAGAAAGGTGTGATTTGGGTATCTATGCCTGGTGTTCCCTATGAGATGAAAAATATCATGGAGCAGGAAGTTCTACCCCGATTGGTAAATCACTTTGAGATGCCGATTATTTACCACAAGGTTATCAAGACTGTTGGTATAGGTGAATCCTATTTATCTGAATTGATAGAAGGCTGGGAAATTCAATTACCAGAACATATTAAATTAGCTTATTTACCCTCTATGGGTATTGTTAAATTACGTTTAACGGCTATGGGAGACGATTTAAGTCGTTTGAAAGAGGAGGTTGAACAGGAATTGCAAAAGGTAAATCCATTGATTAAATCTTATATTTTCGGATATGAAAAGGATGAGTTGGCTGAGGTGGTGGGTCGACTATTAATAGATCATAAAGCTACTTTGTCTGTCGCAGAAAGTTGTACTGGTGGGCATTTAGCGCATCAGTTTACTCAAAATGCAGGAAGTTCGGCCTATTTTATGGGTGGGATTCTCTCTTATGCAAATCAGGTAAAAATAGAACAATTGGGTGTTTCAGAGCAGATTTTAGCCAGTGATGGAGCTGTATCTGAAGCTTGTATTCAGGCCATGGCACAGGGTGTACAAAAAAGATTGGGGACCACCTATGCTTTAGCTACTTCAGGTATTGCGGGACCCGATGGAGGAACGGAAGAAAAACCGTTAGGGACCGTTTGGATTGCTTTGGCACATCCTAAGGGTGTTATTACTCGAAAATTAACTTTAGGAGGAACACGCATGCAAAATATTTATTTAAGCTCACTAGCTTGTATAAATTTGCTTCGTAAATATTTATTAAACGATTTAACTTAAGCCTATGGCCATTACAGAGGTAATTATGCCCAAAATGGGTGAAAGTATCATGGAGGCAACTGTT
The DNA here is from genome assembly GCA_903837305.1 of uncultured Cytophagaceae bacterium. Lineage (GTDB taxonomy): Bacteria > Bacteroidota > Bacteroidia > Cytophagales > Spirosomataceae > Aquirufa. The sequence goes on along the minus strand of CAILUB010000211.1, from coordinate 3,713 downwards.
TTAAATTGGTTAAAACAGCCGGGAGATTATGTAGAGGTGGATGAATTTATCTTAGAGGTGGCTACTGACAAAATTGATACGGAAGTACCTTCGCCTGTCGCAGGTTATTTGCAAAAAATTTTAATTCCAGTGGGATCAGTTGCCACGATTGGAAATGCTATCTGCGTGATTGATGCCATTGAAAGTGGTACCTCATCGACTAATGACCCTTTTTCACTTGACGAAAGCATCTCTACTTTAATTGATTTAACGGTGGGCACATCTGAGTTAAGTACCGAAAAATCAACTAATCCTTGGATCTCTCCCTTAATTAAGCAGATTTGTCAGTCGGAGAACGTATCTCAAAGAGAATTAAATCAAATCTCTGGTTCTGGACTCGATGGTAGAATTACTAAAAAAGATGTCTTGAATTACATAGCTGTTCGAAATTCGAAGCGAATGATTTCTTCGGGAACTTTGAGTCAAGGAGCTGGAATGCGTCTACCTGGTGACGAAGTAATTGAAATGGACCGCATGCGTAAGATGATTTCTGAGCGTATGTTAGATTCCAAGCGCATCGCTCCGCACGTGACCTCTTTTTTAGAAGCGGATGTAACCAATTTGGTTAATTGGCGCGCGAAAGTAAAACAATCTTTTCAAGATAAACACAAAGAGCCTTTAACCTTTACTCCTCTTTTATTCAAAGCCACTGCTGATGCATTAAAGGATTTTCCTGGCATGCTTATTTCAGTAGAGGGTAATTACATTGTACAGCATGCTCAAATTAACATTGGAATGGCTGTAGCATTACCTAACGGTAATTTGATTGTCCCTGTTATTCACGAAGTAGATAAAATGACGTTGGCTGAATTAACCCAAAAGGTGAATGATTTGTCTACTCGAGCTAGAGCAAATAAGTTGAAACCAACTGATTTAGAAGGAGGAACATTTACCATTTCTAATATTGGTAGTTTTGGTAATTTAATGGGAACTCCTATTATTGTTCAGCCTCAAGTGGGGATTTTAGCTTTCGGAGTAATTGAAAAGAAGCCTGCGGTTATTACAAATGAAAAAGGCGAGGATGTGATTGCGATTCGTCAAAAGATGTTTATCTCACATGCTTATGACCACCGTGTTGTAGATGGTTCATTAGGTGGAGGTTTTGTTAAGCGAGTTTCGGATTACTTGGAGAAATTCAGTAATGATACGCAGATATAAAAAAAGAGCCTCAATTGAGGCTCTTTTCATTTAGAATTAAAACTTAGCATCCGCTGGTTTCACATTCGGACGAATGATCTTCAGCCAAGTCAGTAATTTAATCATCGGATAGGTTGGATCGAATTCAAACCACTTCGTTGCGAAGTTAACACGGTTCGGTAGTTTATGGTGATTGTTTTGGAACAACTCGCCCATCATTACTACATCGAAAATTAACGAGTTCTTCGAGTGGTCATGGTTGTCAAAGTTTTGGTAGCCATACTTATGTCCTGACCAGTTTACGATAGCTCCGTGTACAGGTCCCATCAAAAAGTGAACTGGTAATAAGAAGAAAAAGGCCCAGTGCATATCGAAATACACATATCCTACGATGTATAAAGAAGCATAAGCCACTCCCCAACCTAAACGAGAGATCCAAGAATCGCCAATTTTTTCAATCGTTTTAGAAACAGGGTAATCGTGCTCGAAACGTTCTTCTACCTTCTGATCTCTATTTAGTACCGCGTTATAAATATTTTTAGTCTTCCACATCATCGTAAATACGTTGCTTGAGAACATGGGAGAATGCGGGTCTTTTTTGGTATCTGAAAATGCGTGGTGCATTCTGTGTAAAATCGCATAGGCACGAGGGCTTAAAAAAGAAGATCCTTGTGATAAATAAGTCAAGAAATAAAAGAATTTTTCCCAAAACTTGCTCATCAAAAACATCTTATGCGCTGAATAGCGGTGAAGGAAAAAAGTCTGACTAAACAAAGAAACATACCAATGTATGAAGAAAGCCGGAAGTACTAATTGCATAATAGAATTGATTATAATGATACAACAAAGTTACGAAGCAAATGTTTCTTAATTAACCTGTATTAGCGTTTAAAAATTGATTTTAGTCAGAATTCAGGATGTGTAAACCGTGACAAACTGCTATTCCAGCCGTCTCCGTACGTAAAATGGACTTTCCAAGACTAAAAGGTTTCCAATTATTATTACCTAATAAGGCTGATTCCTCTGGCGTAAAGTCACCTTCAGGACCTACTAAGACATGATATACTTGACCTTTAGCGGCAATTTTAGCTAGCGAAGACAAAGGAGGATTCGAAATAAAGGCGAATAGTTTTTCGCCTCCCTCCTTCGCGGCAATATCCTTAAACGTATGTAATCCCGTTATTTCAGGTAAGTATAAGTTCTTAGATTGCTTCAATGCGGAGATAGCTGTCTTTTCTAGACGTTGAAGTTTTATCTCCTTTCTTTCAGAATTCTTAGAAGCGAAGAAGTGGATCCCATGTATTCCAAATTCTCCACATTTCTCCACCATCCATTCCATTCGTTCCATTTGCTTCGTAGGTGCGACATAAAGATGAATTTTATAAGCTGGTGCAAGATCAGATTCGACCACTTCTAAGGCACCGAAAGCTACTTTTTTGCCTTCAATGGAAGAAATAGACGTACTAAATTTTGATCCACGTCCGTCTAAGAGGTGGATCGTCTCTCCTACTCTTAAACGCAATACCCGTATAGCATGAAAGGATTCCTCTTCAGATAAATAAGAGGAATCCTTTGCATTAGGAGCGTAAAATACGGCTATACTCATTTGTTATTCTTCCTCCTCCTCTTCCTCGTCATCAGAGTTAAAGGTATAAAGTGATGGATCTAAGCTTAACGTGTTGCCATTAAAGTCCTGAATGAATTGAGTTAACATCTCATCATCTAATGCAGGAACATATAAAGCAGCTTCAATACTTACCCCATAGTCAAATTCTGGATCAATTTCGATGTATTCTGCCACCTTAATCTCTTCATTCTCCTCTAAGTCTTCGATAACTTCTAAGATTAACATTTCTACTTCTTCATCTAATTCCTCGTTCGGCTCGTAATTTTCATCACGATTCTCTAAAGGAACATACAAAGGGTATTGTTGAATGATTTCTCTTTCAGCTGCTTCATATAACAAGCTTGAATAGTGTAATTGAAGGGTACAAACAATGGCATCATAGATGACTTCTTGTTTTTCATATTGACCCACAAATTGGATGTGAACCATTTCTCTTTCATTTCCAGAGGGTAAATCTTCGTCTAAAATATAGACAAATGAACGTTTCTCTGCTTCGCACTGCTTTTTTAAGGTAGCAATTTCTGCTGGATCAAATCCTGGGTTTGTGTTAGTAGACATAGGGGTTTATTTGATTAATAATAGTTCACGGTACTTAGGAAGTGGCCATTCATCATCATCTATTATTAATTCTAATTTATCAACATTGTAACGAATATCTTCAAAATAATCTATCACTTTTGTACTATAAAAAACGGCCCTATCTTCTAAGTCTTCGATATTATTCGCTTCTTTTCTGGCTTCAGTCATTTCGTTTTGCATGCGAACGATGGATGAGGTGTATTCAGAAATTTTCTTAATCATCTCGATTGTTGGCGCATAATATTGAGGATCTATGCCAATTTCTTTTTGACCCTTCACATTTTCCACTAATTGCGTTTGGTACTTTAAAGAAGTAGAAACAATGTGGTTA
>CAILUB010000210.1 GCA_903837305.1 uncultured Cytophagaceae bacterium | reverse complement strand
GCCTCAATTTTGCCAATTTTTTCATTTTAACCCCACACGTCTGTGAGCTTTAAGGAATACAAAAATTTAGATTACGCCGCTTTGGCAGATGAAATTCTAGATTTCTGGAACGCGAATAACATCTTTGAAAAATCCATCTCGACTAGAGAGGGACAGCCTACGTTTACGTTTTTTGAGGGACCTCCTTCTGCGAACGGAACGCCGGGTATCCACCACGTGATGGCGCGGGCGATTAAGGATATTTTTTGCCGGTATCAAACCCTAAAAGGGAATCAAGTAAAGCGTAAAGGGGGCTGGGATACTCACGGTTTGCCGGTAGAATTGCAGGTAGAAAAGGAATTAGGCATTACGAAAGAAGATATTGGCAAGAGCATTTCGGTCGAAGAATATAACAAAAAGTGCCGCGAGACGGTGATGAAATTCACCGATCAATGGAATAGTTTGACGGAGAAAATGGGTTACTGGGTGGATCTTGAAAACCCTTATGTGACTTACCAAGCGAACTACATTGAGAGTGTTTGGAACTTATTGAAGCGTTTATACGATCAAGGTTTATTATACAAAGGTTATACGATTCAGCCGTATTCGCCAGCGGCGGGAACTGGTCTTTCGTCCCACGAATTGAACCAGCCGGGTTGCTACCGCGATGTGAAGGATACGTCTTTGACGGCGCAATTTAAGGCGATCAAGAACGCGAAATCTGAGTTTTTATTTAAGGCGTCAGGCGATGCGCCGGTCTATTTATTGGCTTGGACGACTACGCCTTGGACCTTGCCATCTAACACTGCTTTGACGGCTGGAAAGAATATTGCGTATGTATTGGTCAAGACCTTTAATCCGTACACCTACCTGCCGGTTTATGTAGTTTTGGCCAAAGACTTAGTCAAAAACTACTTCCAATCCGCCGCTGAAAACGGCGACTTTGCGGCATACGAAGCGGCAGAGAAAAAGCCACAGGCGATTCCATACGAGATCGTTGCGACTTGCAAAGGATCGGATTTAGAAGGAGTAGAATACGAGCAATTAATGCCGTATGTACAGCCATCGGCGCCAGCGTTCCGTGTGATTTTAGGGGACTTTGTGACGACTGAAGATGGGACGGGTATGGTGCACACCGCGCCGACTTTTGGAGCAGATGACTTTAGAGTGGCTGCCCAAAACAACATTCCAGCGCTATTAATTACCGATGAAAACGGCAAAGAAGTGCCATTAGTAAATCGCCAAGGCCGTTTTGTGGCGCAGGTGACGGACTATGCTTTGGAACCCGTAAAAGAAGCTTACTTAACGGATGAGGAGAAAGAAGCAGAGCGCGTGAAGCAAGGCCGCGACAAGTATTTGTCAGTGGATGAGCGTATTGCGATTCAGTTAAAGACCGAAAATAAAGCATTTAACGTTCAGAAATTTGATCACCCGTATCCACATTGCTGGAGAACGGATAAGCCGGTCTTGTATTATCCATTGGATTCTTGGTTCATCAAGACGACGGCAGTAAAAGATAAATTAATCGCCTTAAACAAGACGATTCAGTGGAAACCGGAGTCGACTGGAACGGGTCGTTTCGGGAACTGGTTAGAGAATTTAGTGGACTGGAATTTGTCTCGTTCTCGCTATTGGGGAACGCCGTTGCCTATTTGGCGGACGGAAGATGGTGCAGAGGAAATCTGTATCGGTTCGTTAGAGCAATTGAAAACGGAGATTGAGAAGGCACAGGCTTCTGGGACTCTGACGGACGTTCAGACAAAAGGAAACGCAGCTTTTTTAAAGGCCTTAGCAGCGGGAGAGGCAGACTTGCACCGTCCATTTGTGGATGAGGTATTCTTGCTTTCAGCGACAGGAAATGTGTTAACGAGGGAATTGGATTTGATCGACGTTTGGTTCGATTCAGGTGCGATGCCGTTTGCGCAGTGGCACTATCCATTCGAAAATCAAGATGTATTTAAGCAGAGTTATCCAGCGGATTTCATCTCAGAAGGGGTGGATCAAACGCGTGGTTGGTTCTTTACGCTGCACGCGATTTCGAGTATGGTGGAAGATTCTGTGGCGTTCAAGAATGTCGTTTCAACGGGATTAGTGTTGGACAAAAATGGAAACAAGATGTCCAAACGCCTAGGCAACGCCATCGATCCATTCGAGACCTTGAAAGCCTACGGAGCAGATCCGACGCGTTGGTATATGATTACGAATGCGCAGCCTTGGGATAACTTGAAATTTGATTTAGCTGGGATTACGGAGGTGCGCAACAAGTTCTTTGGCACACTGACGAATACCTATAATTTCTTCGCCTTGTATGCGAATCTCGATGGATTCGTTCCAGCAGGAATTAAAGAGGAGGATTTAACGGAATTAGACCGTTGGATTCTATCTAAATTAATGAATTTGATCGCGGAGGTGGATGAGGCTTTCGAGACCTACGAGCCTACGAAGGCAGGTCGCGCGATCCAAGATTTTGTGTGTGATCATTTGTCTAACTGGTATGTTCGTTTGTCACGCCGACGCTTCTGGAATCCGGAAACGGCGAATCAGGCGATCAACGCGGATAAACAAGCGGCTTACGAGACTTTATACCATTGTTTAGAGACGGTGGCGCAATTAATGTCGCCTATCGCGCCATTCTACGGAGAATGGTTGTACAAGAATTTGACGGGCAAAGAATCGGTTCACTTGACGCATTTCGCGAAGGTAAATCCGAGCCTACAAAACCCGGCATTAGAAACGTCGATGGAATTAGCGCAAGGTATTTGTTCGCTGGTTCACTCGATTCGCAAGGTACACCGGCTGAAAGTGCGTCAGCCTTTAGCGCAAGTATTAGTGCCGGTATTGCAAGAGTCCGTAAGAGACCAAATCCGTCGCGTGGAAGATCTGATCAAATCAGAGGTAAACGTGAAGGAGGTTAATTATTTAAATGACGCGTCTGGGGTATTGAATAAGAAAGTGAAACCTAATTTCAAGGCTTTAGGCCCTAAGTTTGGGAAAGATATGAAAGTGGTCGCGGAGGCCATCACGGGAATGTCATCGGAGGATTTAGCCTCGATCGAGTCAGCTGGATCTGCTAAGATTCAAGGATTTGAGATCGCATTAGCGGACATTGAAATCTTGACAGAGGATATGCCGGGTTATTTGACGGCAAGCGAGGGTGGATTGACGATTGCGTTAGACAATACTTTAACGCCGGAATTAGTTCGCGAGGGGAACGCACGTGAATTCGTGAACCGTATCCAAAACTTGCGTAAAGATTCTGGTTTCGATGTGACGGATAAAATAAATATCCAAGTGCAGCGTTCGGACGAAGAATGGACGGCCAGCTTGAACGAATTCAAAGCCTATATCTCGCAGGAGGTGCAAGCCTTGAGTTTGGAGTGGGTGGAATCAGCCTCAACGGAACTTACTTTTGAGGAATCTAATCTGTTCGTGAATGTCACGATAGCCTAAAATGATGAAAAAACTCACATGCTTACTATTCTTGCTGTGTGGGTTTTTTCGTGTTTCTGCGCAATCCGAAGAGTTGATGGTGGACGGGATGCGCGCCTACATGAAGGAGGATTTTGGTGAGGCAATTCTCGTTTTCGAGAAACTCGCTAAGATTCAGACGCAGGAGCCGGCGGTCTTTTATTATTTGGCCAAAAGCTATCTGTCCGACAAACAACTCACTTCAGCTCGTACAAATGCAGAGAAGGCGCACCTATTATCGCCCTATTCGTTCGATTATGGTCTTTTATATGGAGACTTACTTTTAGCGAACAAAGAATACAAAAAGGCGTTGGAATGCTTCGAAAAATTGCTTTCTTACGATGATCATCGCTTCGATGCGGAACCTGATATGATCCGGGTGAAGCAATTCGTCTTTTTATCAAAAGGAGATGAGGCGAAAGAAACGGCTGATAAAAATGCCTATTATTTGAAAGCGGCTGATTTAGGTCCTGTTCAAGAAGAACTTTGGGTGCGCATCATACAACTAGACTGGGAATTAAATCGAAAAGAGGCCGTGGTCGAACACGCCTTAGAGGCTTTAGACAATTACCCTCGAATGGCTCCCTGGGTGTATCCGATTTTAGGAGATGCTTACCAAGCTTTAGGAAATAATTCCGCTTCAGATGCGGCCTTCGAAAAAGCATTAGCGGCTAATCCAAAAGACGATCATGTACTGAATAATTACAGCTATTTCTTATCCATCAGAAAGGAAAAGTTAGCGTTAGCAGATTCATTATCTGCGCGGCTGGTCAAAGACCATCCGAACAACGGAACCTATTTAGATACCCGTGCTTGGGTGTTGTATGAACTTAAACGCTATCCGGAAGCGCGCATTGCAATGGAAGCTGCTTTAAAAGACAAAGAAAATGTATCGGCCACGTTGTGGGAACACTACGGAGATGTACTTTTTCGTTTGAAATTAGTAGATAAAGCGATCGAGGCGTGGAAAGAAGCTTTACGGGTAGATCCAGCTCGTGAAACTGTAGATAAAAAGATTCGATTGCGTCAAATTCCCGAAAATTGAGCTATTTTTGTTTCCAAAACTCCTCCTTATGCGGATTCTGTTTAGTCTTGTACTGCTGTTTCTTTTAGGCGCCTGCGCTCCTAAGCTTACAGTGGCTACGATTCAGACTCCTAAGGCTGACAGCATTCGGGTAGATACCATTCCAGCCGCGGTTCCAGCCCCAGCTGCTCCTATCGAAAGCGTAGATCAACAATCAGCTTCTGATGATTTGACTTTCACCTATTTGAAAGCAAAATCAAAGGTGGTTTGGAAGACGAAAGATAATTCAGATACCTATATCGTGGATATCCGGATGAAGAAGGATAGCATTATCTGGGCAAATATTTCCGTTTCGATGATCTCTGGTGCAGCCGTTTTATTTACGAAAGAACGCGTTCAATTTTACCATAAGATTAATAACGAATACACGAATCTAACCTACGATAGTTTAAGTACGAGTTTAGGATTTAAGGTCAACTATGATTTGATTCAAAATATGATTGTAGGAAACCAACCCTACAAGAAAAATAATACCCGACGCGTGGTTCGCGAGAATGAAAATTTCTTAGTGAAACAGCAAGAGGGTCACGTAGAGGTTAATAACTGGGTAGGGCCTAATCGGAAATTAAAGAAATTGTCTGTGAGTGATCTTCCATCATCCAACAAAATGACCTTAGATTATGAGGATTTTGCGAATTTGAATTCTGCAATTTTCCCCTTCTCTAGTTCAATCACCTTAGATGTAAAGAACAAAGAAAATCAGGTGAATCAGACCTTAATTACAATTAAATATTCTAAAGTGGAGTTGTTAGATACCCCTTTGGAATTCCCTTTTAAAGTACCAGCCAAACTATTAAAGCCTTGAAATACCTTTTACTATTATTTACGTTCCTATTATCCAGCTCATCTTTCGCGCAGACTGACAAGAAAGCTGCTTTAGAACAGCAGAAGAAAGATAATTTATCTAAAATTAAGGAACTTAATACGATTATCTCTAGAACTTCGAAGAAGAAAAAAGCGTCCTTAGGTAAGCTTAACGTCTTGAAAGAGCAGATCGGTGTGCAGAAAAAACAGATCACTGTCCTGGAGCAAAATCAACAAATTCTAGCAGAGGAGGCACAAAAATTACGAAATGAGGGCGATGTGTTAAAGGCAAAATTAGAGCGTTTAAAAAAGCAGTATGCCTTGATGATCTATGAGGCCCAAAAAACGTCGTCTGTCTATAATAAGATGAGCTTTCTGTTACTCTCCAATGATATTGGGCAGTTTGTTCGCCGTTTTGATTACCTACGTCATTATTCATCCAATCGCAAAAAGCAAGCAGATTTGATCTTTAAAACCCGTCAGGATTTAATGACTAAAGAGCAGAAAGTGGTTTATAAAAAGCAGGAGGAGAAAAAAGTGCTCGTAGAGAAGGAGGGGGAGAAGAAGAAGTTAGAGGTATTAAAGACTAAAGAAGATAAGGTAGTTACGGTTTTAACACAGCAAGAAAAAAAGTTAAAGACGGAACTAGAGCGTAAAAAATTAGCCGTTCGAAAATTGGATAATTTAATTGCGGGAATCGTGCAGCGAGAGATCCAAAAAAGTATTGAAAGGGAGCGCAAGCTTCGTCAAGCACGTCAGGTGAAGAAAGCAGAGGTAGTAAAACCTGCCTTACCAGAAATAAAGAAGGGGGAGGCGACGAAGATTGCGGCTGAGACAAAATCAGATACTAAATCTGAAAAGAAAGACGCACCTAAAGAAGAGAAAAAAGCGACTGTTGCAGAAGTGAAGAAGCCGAAAGCTGAGCCAGCACCCGCGGAAGAGAAGAAGATCGAAAACAACACCTATTATATGAACGCCGACGAGGCGAAACTTGCAAGTTCCTTCGCTGCTTTACGAGGTCGTATGCCGTTCCCAGTTCCGTCTGGTTTTATTTCGGATCACTTTGGGGTGCACAAACATCCACTTTTAAAGGGAGTGATGATCAATAATAATGGGATAGATATTCAAACTTCTCCTGGTTCGCCTGTACACTCCGTTTATGATGGAGTGGTGCAATCCGTTGTGAATATACCAGGCATCAATATGGTAGTGGCGATTCAGCACGGTGATTATTTTACCGTTTATAGCAAGCTTGCTAATGTTTCAGTTAGTGTGGGAACGCGCGTGAGAACAGGTCAAAGAATCGGTTCTGTTGCTTCAGATGATGATGGGACGGCAGAGATTAACTTCCAGGTTTGGAAAAATACGGTACGCCAAAACCCTGAATCCTGGCTTCGCCGCTAAAATTTGTAGCCCACTTTTAAGCTGATATTGCGTCCTTGATCATCCGCGTAATACCGGAAACGGTTGAGGTAATCTCGGTAAGCTGTATTTAGCGCATTAGTAACTCGAAGCCCTATTTCCACTTTTCCCACATTTACCCCTCCGTTCAGGTTAACCAAGAAATAGCCAGCCGGTGGTTCAGAATAGTCTGTGCCAGCCGCCACCCGGGTTTGAGTAGAAACTTGGGTAACACCCCCGCTCAAATAGGCGTTATTCTTATTAAATCCATAACGTACGGTATAGTCAAATCGATCCGCCGGAATACCTACTAAGTAGGTCGTATTGCGTGTATCAAAGGCGCGAACTAGGCTCGTTTTTTGTTGAATGGACCAATGCGCATTCACGGTGTAGGATGTCTGAAAATCAATTCCTTGAAAACGCGCATCTACTTGTTGGTAGCTAAAAATAGGGAACATACCCCGAACAGTTGTTGCGTAACGGGCAATTCCATCCACCACTTCTGGTTTCAGGTAAATAAAATTTTGGATGTGGTTCGTGTACAAACCCAACTCTATTTCCCAATTTTCTTGCTTATAATTTGTGCTCAAACTTACGTTATAGGCTGTCTCCCCCGCTAATGTAGGATCCCCTACCTCGAAGGCGCCTGCCCCATGGTGGACCCCATTCGAGTAAAGTTCATTTCCTCCCGGAGCGCGGAAAGCGCGCGAAAGGGTAAGTTGCGATTCTGTTCTGTTATTCCAATGATGCGTCAATCCTAAGCTGCCCGATAGCCCCTGGAAGGTTTGCATTTCTCGAAGAATGGTAGACGAAAAATTAGTTTTCGGTCGGTAAGTTTCGATGACCCTCCAATCATAGCGGAGGCCCGATTCAAACTCCCATTTTTCGGTCACTCGCCTTTCCATCACAAAAACGCCCTTGTTTTGTAAGCTAAAGTTGGGCAGTAAACTAGTGGTTAAGTTAGGGCTTAGCACACTTTTTCCTGAGGTTAAATTCGTTTGATCCAAGAAGGTAATCCCCGCTTTTGCTTTCCATTTTTTCGCGGTGTTGGTTTCATCGAAGAGTAATTCACCGCTCCATGTATTTAAATTGAAACGTAGGGTATTAATATTCTTACCCGCTCTCAAGACATCAAGCTCCCATCTTTCATCGGATTGGGTTGCTAGGGTGGCGATAAAACTACTATTGTTTGGAAGAGAATAATGCCCTTTTAATTTAGCTAAATCATGCCAAACATCTTGATTAGGGCGATTAATGCCTCGTATAAAATCAGTTGGAGTAAAGGCAGCTAAGGGTCTTTTTAAGGCGATTGAGCGTTCTAAGTCGGAAATATTCCCAATGTGAGATCCCTCGTAAATACCGATTACACTGTGGAAACGGCTGAAAAAGAACTCGGCTCCCCCTCTTTTAGCGGAATAACCGAGGGCACCTGAAAAATTCTCCTCTTTGATTCCTGTATTACTTAAATAATAATCAGCTGTTTGAATATTACCAGCCTCTTTAAAAGTCCCTTGCAAGCGCCAACCCCATCCCTTCAACCGAGGCAAACCACCTTCTAGCATGCCTGAAATCACCCCTTGTCTGCCATTAGTGAAATAAATGCTTTCTAGGTTACCTTTAATTCCAGCTGTGTCAGGTAGCGCGTTAGGTTCCAGGAGAATAATTCCGCCAATGGCATCCCCACCGTAGCGCAAGCCCGCAGGACCTTTAATCACTTGGATTCTTTTAGAGACGAAGGGATCGATTTCAGGCGCATGTTCGCTACCCCAGTTTTGGCCTTCTTGTCTGACGCCTTGATTTAAAACAACAACTCTAGTTGAATGCAATCCATGGATAATGGGCTTAGAAACCGTACTTCCCGTTTGCAAACTTTGTACCCCAGGTAAGCCCTTCAGCATTTCGCCTAACGAAAGGCCATCCCGTTGCGAGCGTTCTTCAGCAGTTAATTCTGACTTTAATTGAGACGTAATTTCATGTTTATGACCTTGGACAAGAACCTCTTGTAAATGCTCATCATGCGTAGACAAAAGAAAGTCTTCTTGATGTTCATCCTCTAGGTTAATGGTGGTTTCTATAGGATCGAAACTCGCCATCTGGCAAATGATGGTGTATTTACCAGGACAAAGGTCCTTGATGACGAAAGCTCCTTTTGCATCTGATATGGTCGCTTTATTTGTTCCTTTGATATAAACATACGCCCCTGGGACTTTTTCTTTATTCTCCTTTGAAGCGACTACACCCTTTAATGTACAGCGGCAATTCGTTTGCGCGAAGTCATTGAAAGGAAGGAATGCGAGAAGAATTAAAAGGTATTTCATAAGACAAATAGGGTTTAAAGATAGGTTAAATCCACCTTTTAACCGAATCTTCTTTGACCTAAACGATTAACCCCCTTCCTCAGTCGATGAATGCCCTAATCAAGGCTATAAAAATTTTGTTTAATCTTTTTTAAATTTTTTTAAACAAATTATTTGTTTTGTTTAATCTTTTTATAAATTTGTTGAACAAAACAGATGATCAATATGACAGCTCTTGAGTTTACTTACCAAATAGGCACTTTTTCAAAGTTTTTACGCCCTTTCGCGCTTCGTTTGACGAAGGATGGAGATGATGCAAACGACCTAGTGCAAGATACTTTAGTAAAGGCTTTCACAAATCGTGACAAATACCAAGATGGTACTAACCTGAAAGCTTGGTTATTCACGATCATGAAGAACACTTTCATCACGCAATACCAACGCATGGTGCGCCGCAATACGTTCATCGATACAACTGATAATCTGCATTATATTAATTCGATGGAGTCGCTGCAAGAAAACAATGCGGTGAATTCTTTCATCAGTGAAGATATTCAATCTGCCTTATCAAAAATTGATTCCATGTACCGTGTACCTTTTATGTTGTATTTTGAAGGGTTCAAGTACCATGAGATTGCGGAAGAATTAGACCTACCTATCGGTACGGTTAAAAATAGAATTTTTATGGCGAGAAGGGATTTAAAAAACCATCTCCACATGTATGCTTAATGGTTAGTTAATAGGTTTTGATTAGTTTTTTGGTTAACAGAAGGAAGTTAAAAAGTCAGATTTTATCTGGCTTTTTCTTTTTAGGCATTGGGCCAAAAGAAGAATCGGTATATTTGTTAAATTAGAAGAAATTATGAAAAAAGTAGTCGTCATAGGAGCAGGTTTTTCTGGACTTTCAGCTGCAACAGAATTAGCCACGAAAGGATATGATGTCCAAATTTTGGAGAAAAATGATCATGCAGGTGGTCGCGCCCGTGTTTTTCAATCTAATGGTTTCACGTTTGATATGGGTCCATCCTGGTACTGGATGCCGGATATTTTTGAGACGTATTTTGGTCGTTTTGGTAAAAAGCCCTCTGATTATTACGATTTAGTTCGCTTGGATCCCTCTTATTCGGTGATTTTATCCGAAACTGAAACTATCGATTTGCCAGCAAATTACGCTGATTTGAAAAAACTTTTTGAATCCTACGAAGCGGGTGCTGGGGCTCAGTTAGATTCCTTCATGGAGCAAGCGGCCTATAAATACAAAGTAGGAATTCAGAATTTTGTTTGGAAACCTTCTAGAAAAATCACCGAATTTTTAAGCTTAAAATTACTGGTGGATGCTTTACGAATCGACGTGTTCACGTCATTCTATAAGCATATTCGCAAATTCTTTACATCGCCTACCTTATTGAAATTGATGGAATTCCCCATCCTATTCTTGGGCGCGATTTCTGAAAATACGCCTGCGATGTATTCGCTGATGAATTACGCTGAAATCAAATTAGGTACTTGGTATCCCATGGGAGGTATGCACCACATCGTGAAAGGGATGGTGGCATTGGCAGAAGAGAAGGGAGTAAAGATTAGCTATAATGCGGAAGTACAAGGCTTTGAGATCAAGAACGGCAAAGTTTATGGAGTTAAAACGGCACAAGGCTTAATTGTGGCAGATGCTTTCGTGGCAGGTGCAGATTACCACCACGTGGAAGAGTTGCTAGGAGATGGCTTACGTAATTATGATGAAGCTTATTGGGATAAGCGCGTTATGGCGCCTTCGTCGCTACTTTTTTACCTCGGAATCTCGAAACGCTTGCCTAATCTAAAGCACCACAATTTATTTTTTGACCGTGATTTTACCGTGCATTCGCACGAAATTTATACGGATCCTTCTTGGCCATCTGATCCACTTTTTTATGCTTCAGCGCCTTCTGTTACAGATTCGTCTGTCGCGCCAGAGGGATGCGAAAATGTCTTTTTATTGATACCAGTTGCACCTGATTTGGAAGATACAGAAGAGGGAAGAGAGAAGTATTTTGAGCAATTAATGGATCGTTTAGAGGCGCATTGTGGTGTTTCCATTCGCGATTCCATTGTGTACAAGCGTTCGTATGCTCACCGAGATTTTAAGTCTGATTACCATGCTTATAAGGGGAATGCCTATGGATTAGCCAACACGCTGATGCAGACGGCGATTCTGAAACCTACATTGAAAAATATGCACTTGGATAATATGTATTACACTGGACAATTAACGGTTCCAGGCCCGGGAGTACCTCCATCCTTGATTTCGGGGATTGTGGTAGCGACTGAAGTTGATAAAGAATTAAAAGGATAATATGGATTTATATTTACAGGTTTCTCTTGCCTCGAGTAAGTTGTTGACGAAGGCCTATTCGACGTCTTTTTCATTAGGGATTAGAACTCTTGATGAAAAAGTGCATGATGCCATTTATGCCGTTTATGGTTTTGTTCGTTTAGCTGATGAGATTGTGGATACCTTTCACGATCAGGACAAGGCAGCTTTATTACAGCGCTTTCGCGAGGATACCTACCGTGCGATGGAAGAAAAAATTAGCTTAAATCCCATTCTTCATTCCTTTCAATGGGCGGTGAATAAATTCGGAATTGAACGGGAGTTAATTGATGCATTTCTGTATTCCATGGAGTTAGATTTGACTAAAAGGGATTACAGTCCAGCCGAATATAAGCAATACATTTATGGATCAGCCGAAGTGGTGGGTTTGATGTGCTTGCGCGTTTTCTGTGATGGAAATACAGCCGAATATGCCTCTTTGAGGGATGACGCCTGCGCCTTAGGTTCAGCCTTCCAAAAAATCAACTTCCTCCGCGACATTCGCTCCGATTATGATGAACGCGGTCGCGTTTATTTCCCAGGTGTCGATTTTACGACATTTACGGATGCCGAGAAAAAAGAAATTGAAGCGGATATTCAATTAGATTTTGATGCTGGATTGCGCGGAATTCACCGTTTGCCTGCCGTCGCACGCAAAGGCTGCCTGTTAGCCTATGAATATTATACACGACTTTTTGAAAAAATTAAATCCTTGCCTGCATCGCGAATTAAAGAAGAGCGAATTCGAGTGGCTGACTGGGAGAAGATGTTTATTTATTTCCAATTAGCCTTACGTAAGTAACGTGGAATTAGTTGCCTTGCTAGCCATTATGGCCTTTCTATACGCCTCCGTAGGACACGGTGGCGCCAGCGGCTACCTGGCTGTGATGGCACTTTTTGCTATTGCACCTCCCGTCATGAAGCAAACGGCTTTACTGCTGAACCTCGGAGTTTCGCTCATGTCCTTTATCGCCTTCTACAGACAAGGATATTTTAAGTGGACGTTGTTTTGGCCCTTCGCGCTAGGTTCTATTCCGGCAGCTTATCTAGGCGCCAGTATTCCTTTAGCAGATTCCACGTATAAGCAGATTTTAGGAGCTTGCCTCTTTTTAGCGGTGATAAGAATGGTGCTTACCTTAAAAGAGTCGGAACCGCGTAAGCTAAATCTAGGAATGGGGGTTTTAGCCGGGGCAGCGATTGGTATACTATCCGGAATGATCGGCATCGGGGGAGGAATCATCTTGAGTCCACTTTTATTGCTTTTCCGTTGGGCTTCGTTAAAAGAAGCGGCAGCCGTTTCAGCCCTGTTTATTTTTGTGAATTCCGTTTCTGGTTTAGCCGGGTTGAAAACCTGGATTCCGATTGATCAATCTCAAATGATGTATTGGTTAGCGGCGTCCTTAGTTGGAGGTTTTTTAGGAGCACGTTGGGGAGCATCCATTGCTTCGAATGCAAAGGTGAAATGGATTTTGGCTTTAGTACTTGTTATTGCATCGTTAAAATTGTGGTTTGTTTAAAAGAGTATGATAGAAAACGTAAATCAGGATACGGGCTTTGGGGATAAAACCTCGGATATGGGTGGCCGAATGGTCAACAAGGACGGGACTTTTAATATCAAACGAATAGGAATCAGTGTACGAGATCGTGCAAGTGGGTACCAGAGTATGTTGACGATGCCGCGTTGGCGATTCTTAGCCATAATTTTTATCTTCTATTTCTTAATCAACTGCTTTTTTACGGCCTTATATTGGCTCGCTGGACCTTCGGGTCTAGAAGGGGTGGAGAAGGTTAAGTTTTGGGGAAGAATTAAGGAATTGTTCTTTTTTTCTACACAGACCTTTACGACGGTGGGATATGGCCGAGTGAATCCGGTAGGGGAGTTAACGAACTGGATTGCGGCAATTGAATCATTAATTGGATTTCTTTCTTTTGCCATCGCTGCGGGTCTATTGTATGGTCGGTTTTCTCGCCCCAGGTCCTTTATTCGGTTTTCAGAAAGTATGGTTTTTGCAAATTACCGACAGGGTAAGGCCTTTATGTTTCGCTTGGTTTGCTACAAGGATGACCACTTGTTAACGAATGCGGAAGTGAAATTGAATGCTCGAATTGTGACGAAGAACCAGGGTTACCAGTTCTTTAATTTGAAATTAGAGCGGAGTCATGTGGATAGTTTGGTGTTAAACTGGACGGTAGTTCATCCGATTGATGAGGATTCCCCTTTTTATGGATTGTCCCAAAAAGAAATCGTCAATCTCCAGCCCGAAATTTCTGCTTATCTGACAGGATTTGATGAGGTCTATTCTAGCGTCGTTGTGGCCCGAGTGTCCTATGCGATCAAAGACTTTAAGTTTGGCTTTAGATTTTTACCCATGTATTTCAGCCGAAACCAGCGGACTGAACTAGATCTTGCTAAATTAAACTTGATCGATCAAGAATAAAAAAAGCCCCGATCACTCGGGGCTTTTTACTTTAGTTTTTCGATCCAGTAACCGCTCCAGCTTTCTCTTTCGCGTTCTTGGCTTCTTGCATCGGGTTAGCCCCTCCGCTATACGTTCTGCCTTGCATCTTGAATAACTGCACCTTGGTAGGTTGAGCCGGTTCACGTGGGAATGCGTTGTCCTCTGTATCGATGTCTGCGATTTCGTAGAATGGATCTAATGTCCATTTTACTACTTTCTTCGAAGTAGGAATGATTTTCTTCGCTGTCACATCGTTCAAGCGCCAAACCTCCGCCGGGAAGCGTAACACTTCATCTGTGCCATCTTCGTAGCTCAATCGAACAATCACTGGCATGGGTAAACCACCTTTGTTCTTGAAGTTAACCACGTAGAAGTTTTTTCCCTCTGTAACTAATTTTTTCTCGTCCTCATTCAAGGACGCCATATAGTCTTGGTATTTCTTCTTGTCTGCTTCCGTAGGAGCGAAACGATCGTAGGTATTGTAGAAGTCCGTCATATCTGGATTTTCCTCCACAACCGTACGCTTGATATCTGTTTTATTGCGAATAGATGACATTGTTTTGCCTTTCGCCTCTGCTACCGCCTTATCTCCTGCCTTTTTGATCGCTGGATCTTGGGTATCTATACCGAACCATTCCACCGTCTCAATCGACTGATTCACCGGCTCCGTTCCATAGAACCAACCTCTCCAGAACCAATCTAAATCCACGCCTGACGCATCTTCTAAGGTACGGAAGAAGTCAGCTGGATAAGGTTGCTTGAATGCCCAACGGCGTGCATATTCTTTAAAGGCATAATCGAATAATTCGCGTCCCATGATCGTTTCACGAAGGATATTCAACGCCGCAGCTGGTTTGGCATAGGCATTATTTCCAAAATCCATGATATTCTCCGAGTTCGCCATGATAGGCACTTGGTTCTTCGAATCTAAACGCATGTAGGGAACAATGCTTTGTGCCTCTCCGCGACGTGCTGGAAAGTTGCGATCCCATTCTTGCTCGGCTAAGTACTGGCAGAAGGTATTTAAACCCTCATCCATCCAAGACCATTGACGCTCGTCTGAGTTCACAATCATAGGGAAGAAGTTGTGGCCCACCTCGTGGATAATTACCCCAATCATTCCGTTTTTCACATTCTCAGTATAGGTACCATCGGGTTCTGGACGACCGCCATTAAAGGAAATCATTGGATATTCCATTCCACCTCCCGCTGTAGAGTGACAAGAAATGGCCACTGGATATGGGTAAGCGATGGTTCTCTTAGAATACGAGCGAAGTGTATGTGCCACGACCATGGTCGAATATTTACCCCAAAGTGGATTACCTTCCTTCGAATAATAGGACATCGCCCACACTTTTTTACCTTCTACATCCACTTGCATGGCATCCCAAATGAATTTACGCGATGCCGTGAAAGCAAAGTCACGTACGTTATCAGCCTTGTAAACCCATGTTTTCTTTCCAGTAGGAACGCTTTTCTCAGCTTTGATCGCTTCGTCTTGGGTTACGATTTCCACCGGGCGAGTCGCCGTTTTTGCTTGCTCCCAACGCTTCAATTGAGTAGCTGTCAATACTTGGTTCGGGTTTAATAGTTCACCACCGGCCCCTACGACGATGTCATTAGGCGCTGTGATCGCTACTTTGTAATTCCCAAAATTCAACGTGAATTCCCCTTGGCCCATAAATTGCTTATGCTGCCAGCCATACACGTCATTGTAAACAGCTAAGCGTGGGAACCAGTGTGCGATGAAATAATTGGCAATGTTTTCTTTTCCTAATACTTCATAGCCAGAACGGCCGTAATAAGCCGTGATCAAATAATTCCAATCGATGCCAAAGCTCAATGACGCACCCGATTTCAACGGAGTGGGTAAGTCAATACGCATCATTGTTTGGTTGATCGTGTGACGCAATGGGTTACCTTTTGCATCTTTCACGGCAGTGATTTTATAGCCGTAATCTTTCGGATCTGTTAATTCTTGGAAAGCACCTGCACTGATGCCATTCTTGATTTCCCCCGTCTTGGTTGTTTTACCTGGTGCATTTTTCTCAAATAGATTTTGGTCTAATTGAATCCATAAGTAAGGCAAATCATCTGGAGAATTATTGTAATAGGTAATCGTCTCTGATCCGATGATCTTACGGTTGATGTCGTCTAATTCGACTTTGATATCATAATCTGCGCGTTGTTGCCAGTAGTCCTTGCCCGGAGAACCACTCGCGGTTCTGTAGGAATTGGGCGTGGGCAAAGTCGATTCCAATTGCTCGAATCGGTTATTTGCGTTATACGAAGTTTGTGCTTTCGCGGGTAACAGAAGAACTGTTAGCGCTACTAAATGGAGTAGTTTTTTAAGCATGTTGAAAAGGTTATTTTTTTGCAAAATAGTGATTTTTTAGGAAAAAAACAGCTGTGCTAATCTGTGCTAAATTATATTTGTAAATAATAGGATGATTATGTAGTTTTGGAACATTCAAAAAATAAAGCAGTCTATCTTATGAGCGTAATCATTGGTCAAAAAGAATATTTTAAAGGCATTGGTCAAATCAAGTTTGAAGGTGCAGAGTCAGATAACCCTTTAGCTTTCCGTTATTATGACGAGAATCGCATCGTTGCTGGTAAGAGCATGAAGGAGCATCTTCGTTTTGCCATTGCCTATTGGCATTCTTTCTGTGGCAATGGAGCAGATCCTTTTGGACCTGGTACGCACCATTATCCTTGGGATGTGGCGAGTGATGCGCGTCAGCGTGCGGCCGATAAAGCCGATGCTGCTTTTGAATTCATCACGAAGATGGGTGCTCCTTACTATTGTTTCCACGATGTGGATGCGATTGACGGGCATAATGATCCGAAGGAATTTGGTGATCGCGTGAAATTCATCACGGATATTTTTGCCAAAAAACAAGCAGAAAGCGGTGTAAAACTTTTGTGGGGAACGGCGAACTTGTTCTCAAATGAGCGTTACATGAACGGCGCATCTACGAACCCGAATTTTGAAGTAGTGGCTCACGCAGGAGCTCAATTAAAAGGCGCAATCGATGCGACGATTACCTTAGGTGGCGAAGGCTATGTGTTCTGGGGAGGTCGTGAAGGCTACATGAGCTTATTGAATACGAACATGAAATTAGAGCGCGAAAATTTCGCTCGCATGTTGCATACCTGTGTAGAGTATGCGCGCCGCAATGGTTTCAAGGGTAAGTTCTTCATCGAACCTAAGCCTTGTGAACCTACGAAACACCAATACGATTACGATGCAGCAACGGTGATTGGTTTCTTACGCGAGTTCGATTTATTATCCGAATTTGGTTTAAACTTAGAGGTGAACCACGCTACTTTAGCTGGACACACCTTTGCACACGAATGCCAAGTGGCTTCAGACGCAGGTATGTTAGCGTCTATCGATGCGAACCGCGGAGATACGCAAAACGGCTGGGATACGGATCAATTC
>CAILUB010000209.1 GCA_903837305.1 uncultured Cytophagaceae bacterium | reverse complement strand
AGTTACCTCATTTAAAATAAAGAAATTAACAAAGGAAGAGACGTCCATGAAATTACGACAACTAGCTTTCGGATCATTCATCGCCTCAGTCATCAGTTTTTGCTCCCAATTATTGATATAATTTTTTATATAATTTATCTGAGTCTGAGTAATGATTCCAAATTGAGGATATTCGATTTGGAATTCACATTTTTGAGTTTCGATAATTCCAGAGGTATAATTGCTTTTCCAGGTGGTAGAGGGCGAACCGCTTGATTTATCTATTTTAAGCAAATAACCGCCTGTTAAATCATCTCCTGTATTTTCAGTAGGATACAAATCTGAGATTGGGACCCGATTCTTGCCTTGCTTAACTTTTTCCATTAAGACATAAACCCCACGGTATTCATCATTAATAATGAGCTCAACGAATTTTGTATTACTGTTCAATAAGCCTAAACGATCAGCCAAATTCTGAGCTATAAAATCACGCATAAATGATCGGTCATTATAGGAAGCGTTTAATACCCAATCGGATTCTTCCGGCATTTGCACAAGCGACATTTTCTTCGCTTTCAAACCTGTCGAATCTGTCCACAACTCAATACCATAAGGTTTTTTAACTAAACCAGGTAAGAAATAAAAATCAGCCTGTGAGGTAGACCCTCGGTATTCAATTCCGGCAATTGAACTTAGAGTAGGCGTGTTAGAAACCTGGTTAAGCTTGCCTGGACCATTATCAAAAACTTCGAAAACTACCGGAATCTTAGGTTCATCCTTGATGATCCGACTCTTTGTATTTATTCGAATGATTGGCAAATTCGATGTACTTAGACTTTGAGAAAAAAGAGTCCAAGGGAAAAGTGCTAGGAAAAATATTTTTTTGATCATTTAAAAATCATATCCTAATGTCAGATACGTTAGAGGAGACTTCACTTCTTTATTTTCAATTCCAAAGGCATAATCAAATTTAACAAAATAGCCAAAAAGAACAGCCCTCGCTCCAATTCCATACCCCACTAAAAATGGGTTTCTAAAATCAGTCACTGTGGCTATGAATGGGTTCGTTTTTCCGCCATAGACATTCGTATTAAATCCATTGGATTTCTCAAAAGGACTAGAACCTGTCCAAGCTGTTCCCACATCCGTGAAACCGACAAGTTGAACCGAATTAAGTAAAGAGGAGGATTCTGAAGGCATGATAGACTTTACAGGAATTCTGATTTCTGCATTAAATAATAAATGGCTATTTCCACTTAATTTATTCAAAGCAAATCCACGTAATGGTGCGATGAAATTACTCATAAAAACCTCCCGCCTCGCAAGACCATCGAGTCCCAAGGGAGTTTCTTGCGTACGCACATCTTGTTTATTGAAAAACCAATTATCCATCCCTCCTAACATAGAGGCCTGTGTACGACTGCCCAATTGATGAGAAGAGGATAAACGAGTAGCTAAATAAAAGGTGTTAGAAAGTTTTTTATAAAAGCGGGCATCAAATCCTATGCGAACAAATTCTCCGGACATAATCATATCCTTTTGAGCTTCAAGAGTTGCATTAATGCGATAACCAGTTCTGAGATTATCCCCTGATTGAACGGTATTATCAACTTCATAAGAAATTAAGGCACCTGCAAAACCTGAATATTCCTCTGGATTTGCTAGCGATATTTGATTAAAAAGTCGATTTGTTGAATATAAACCAGTCACAGATAATCGACTCAACAGACTAAATGGATAAGTGGCTGTTAAAGCGAATCGATTAAAACGAATTTTCTGCGAATCATTTTCTGTATCTTGACCTAATACCTTTCGATCATATCGAAATTTCCAATCTAATTTATTGGCTAGGTAAGCATATTCTCCCCAAATATCCGAATTAAGAAGATTAGCTGTAAGAAATGCTCCAGCCTTAAATAAATGATTCTCTAATAAATCATTTGCTTTGACCTCATAAGCATAGCCAATACCTCTTATAGGATCTGATTTAAATTGCCCTTCTGAACTATTAAAAACAAATGAATTTTGATAAGCAAAAGGACCTACCATCTTACCAGGCTCTCTTTTAAGTCGAATAGATAGTTGTCGATCCAATCTGGCTTTTCTAGCCTTTTTAGCTGCATCTGTCTCAAAGGAAGCGACTTCTTGCTCACTAACTGTTGTGGGATTTACCGTATTAATCTTAGGAATCCATTCAGAACCAAGGTATTCTTCAAGACTTGATTCGGAGTAGCGTTGAACGTTATCCGTTACAATATTTCTTTCTAGTGTATAAACACCTTTAGGTGTCCATTCGAAATTTTGCCAAGCAACGGTTCTAACTTTAGATTGTTTAAAGGAAGAATCAGCCATTTGATATCGAATTAACCTAGGTCCGCTTGCCTGATTATGCAAAAAATATGCCACTGAATCTGACTGAAACTTAAAGTTAAATACCTTTCCAGAGGTTGAGAATAACCTAGTTGCATTTTCCGGATCCTCTGGATTCCAAACAAATAAAGAAGAAATGGGTGCAGGTGGCGAGGGCAATGAATCAATATACCGATCTGATATATAAATCACCCGGTTATCAGGCATCCAATGGGCCTCTGTTTCGTTATAAGCATCTTTAGTAAGTAGACTTAACTTATTTCGCTTCAAATCATAAATACCTATATCTACTTGACCTTTTTCTAAAACGCGAACAAGTGCTTTAGTACCATTTGAAGACACTTTCATGTCTAAATAAGATAAATTCGCGATTTTAAGTTTAGGCTCTGAGGTATAACTCCCTGCTTTATTAACTTGGTAGGTCTTCATCCAAGTAAACCCTTGCTCGTTAAAAAGGACAGAAAGCCTATTATTTCCACTCCAAGAAATTAAAGGCCCTTTCCCATTAGAAGTACGATTTAAATCCTTTAAACCAGTTTGTTGGAGCAATTGAAGTTTATCCGTGGTTAAATTATGTAAAAAGACCTGATATCTGCCAGATTCATCTGTGACATAAGCCTCAAAAAGTCCGTCAGGACTTGCCTGAAAAGAGTTAATTTGATTCGATGGAGGTAAATAAAAAGAGGAAGGAAAAACTTTAGAAGTAGCGAATTCTAAATTTTTTGCATCATTCAAATAATACTCATACCATTCCTTTAGAAATTTAGAAAATGGTTTTCTAATCGTACTTGATAAGCTAGATTGTTCACTTCTAATAATCCGTGTTAAATTCAAAATATTACCAATTGACTGCTTGCCGTACGTATTTGCGATATATGACCAAATAGACTGTCCCAGCAACTCGGCCTCTACACCCATAGCTAATTGTAGCCTTTTGATTTTATTTTCACTAATAATTTGATAGGTAAAACGTCGCATTTCAGGAGAATCCCCTGAAGCCAAGTAAGCAGACATCCCTAAGACAAACCAATCCGAAACATTTAATAATAAAGAGTTTTGCAGTACATCTTTTACACTACCTCCAAACAATAAATCCTGAAGATATACGCGTACAATTTGCTTCGTTATTTCCTGTTTAAAGGCCACTAAATTATCCTTAAAGGCCACTTCAATTCTGAATTTGGCTAAATTCTCCTCTGCCACATCAGCTGAATTAGCTAAGGAAATTCCACTATTACTTTGTAACCAGGTTTCATGATTTGGATACAAAAAAATCTTCACTTTTTGATAAGGCGAATAACTTAGGATCTCTGTAATTCGGTTATTATCTGATTCAAGATAGGTCAGCGTCGATTTAGCCAAGGCTTCATTTTTATCAAAATAATAAACCTCAAAATTTGAACTGCTGATGTAATTCCATTGGAAATTCTGGTATTGAATCCGGTGATTCTCCGGAATCCATTGCGATTCTTGTCCATATAGCTTGGTTAAGCCAAAAGACAAAAATAAGAGGACTGCGAAAAAGGAATTTAAATTACGCATTTAGCCAAAAGACTTTAAAACCAAATTTACAGATTTAAACGGAAAATAAATGATAAAATCGCCGAATTGATGCCTCTGAATGAACAGAAGTTTTTCCTAGGATTTCGCTGGTCCATTGTTTGGCAAAATAGGGCGCTAAAGAAACTCCTTTAGATCCAAAACCATTAAATATCCCCGATTGTTTGTTCGGATGAAAACCTATAAATGGTCGACGATCTTGGGTTGCAGGTCTGATCCCTGTCTTTTGTACGACTAACTCAAATTGCGTGCAGCCCATCAAGACCAATTTTTTCGTTAATTCCTCCAAAGCCTCCGGAGTCGTCTCGTTCGTAAACTCCTTCCAACCATAGGTCGCCCCCACCTTAAAATGCTGAGAACCCAATGGCAATACAAATCCATTTTTATTCAAAATAAACTGCTCTGAAGGCTCATTAGAGGCTATTTCCATCAACTCTCCTTTCGCCGGTAAGAAAGGCAAGCAAGTCCAAAGTGGGTTTTGTTGACCGTGGAATCCCTCACAAAAGATAGCCTGACTACCCGTGTATTCTGATTCTACCAATATTCCCTTCGATGCAAAATAGGCGCGAGAAACGCGTAATAAGGCAGCAACATCTACCCAGCCCGCTTGTTCCACCCAAACGCCGTCCGAATCCCAACGTAAATAACCGTGGTCAATCTGGTCTTTCCTCTCAACCAACCAGCTCTTCATCTCCTGATTTGCAAAAGGACGAAAAAGTGGCATTGGGTAAAAAAAACGCATCCCTAAAATCGCCTCTAAGCGCGGGTAAAAATCAAATAAATAGGGAAATAGATCGTCTGCAAGCCAAGTTTGCTCTAATTTTCGGCCCGTTACTGGGTTGAAAATTCCACCCGCTGCTTGAGAAGAAGTAAAGTGAGTCGAAGGCGAATCCCAAATCTCAAAGGGTATTTCTGCCTCCAAAAATTGGTG
This sequence comes from uncultured Cytophagaceae bacterium, assembly GCA_903837305.1. GTDB lineage: Bacteria > Bacteroidota > Bacteroidia > Cytophagales > Spirosomataceae > Aquirufa. The sequence goes on along the minus strand of CAILUB010000209.1, from coordinate 2,859 downwards.
TGCTAGAATGGTGCCAGCTAAACCTTGGCCTACAATGATGTAAGAATTAGCGCTTTTCACCTTGCACGCGACGAACGTGATCTAATACGAATTCCACCTGCTCATCCATCGTACGATAGGAAGTATCTAAATCAATCGCATCCGATGCACGCTTCAATGGGCCTTCGCTGCGATTCGAATCAATCTCATCCCGTTTGCGCAAGTTTTCAATAATCTCTTCCAAAGGAAGATCTTCGCCTTTTTGCAAAAGTTCCAATTTCCGTCTCTGAGCCCGAATATGTGGCTCTGCCGTCATAAATATTTTCAATTCTGCCTGAGGGAAAACCACCGTCCCTATGTCTCGTCCATCCATCACAATCCCTTTCTTCTCCCCCATTCGTTGTTGCTGAGCTACCATCGCATGTCTTACTTCTGGTATAGCGGCCACTTGACTCACTAAATCAGAAATATGCATTTTGCGAATTTCTGCCTCGACATTCTCCCCATTCAAAATGGTGTCCGAGGCCTGTTTAGCTGGATTGAATTGAAACGTTATTTCCACATGTGCTAATGCGTCTTTCACATCTTGCAAATCAGCTAAATTCACTTGTTGCCGATCAAAATAGAGTGCAACTGCACGGTACATTGCACCCGTATCTAAAAAGGCATAATGCAAAGCTGACGCCACATGGCGCGCAGTCGTACTTTTTCCACAAGAAGAGAAGCCATCTAAGGCTATGATAATATCAGACATGCACAAATTGATTAATGGCCTCGGCAACAGCTATTGGCGCTTCGTAAGTCCCTTGATGGCCTACGTTTGGCAAAATTACAACCGATTTCTTTACAAAACGAGTAATCGACTCCGGAGAAATCAAGGCGTCTTGCTCTCCCAAGATAAAAAGGAAGGGGATATCAGTAGTTTGAACAAACGTGGTAAAATCGCTTCGATCCCGCATCGCTTTGGTGGCGGCAATTAATCCGACAGCGGGTAAATTTCGGTACCTCTCTGCTAAAGTAGCTATCAGCTCCTGAGATACGGTAGCAAATAAATTAGGCAAGAACGGCCCGATAAAAAACGCCGAACCCTTTTTTTCGAGCAAATCAGCTGTTCTATCTCGGTTGATTTTCTTTTCCTCCGTGTCTGCCACAAAAGTGGAATGTAGCATCACCACTTTCTGGATTCGCTCTGGAAATTGAGACGCCATTTCTAGTGCGATGTAACCACCCATGGAATGACCAACTAGAACAAAATGACTATCAAGGGGCAGGGATGAAACTATTTTACGTGCGTAATCTGCTAAAGTGGCACAATCTGTCCATTCCGCATACGCAGGACAAATAGTAGGATATGGCCAGGTGTGGAAAGGCAAAAAGTCTGCCCACACCCGTTCATCTTCTCCAAAACCATGCAAAAATACAAGCTGAGTAGCTGGCATATTAAGCGACCACTTTCATTTGATGGAATACCGTTCTTTCGAACTTCGATTTCGCATAATTCAAATCCACCTCAAATTTCTTCATTTCCGACTGAGACGGAATTTCATACATGGCATCTATCATCACCGCTTCCATAATGGAACGCAAACCACGTGCGCCTAATTTAAATTGCATCGCTTGTTCTACCATATACACCAGTGCGTCGTGTTGAAAAGTCAACGAAACCCCTTCCATCTCGAAAAGCTTCTCGTATTGCTTCACTAACGCATTTTTAGGCTCTGTTAAGATTGATAGCAAAGCTGTTGTATCTAACGGATTCAAATACGTCACCACTGGAAGACGACCTAATAATTCAGGGATTAAGCCAAACGATTTCAAATCTTGGGCCGTCACATACTTCATGATTTGGTCCTTCTCGAACGATTCGTGGAAGGTGTCATCGCCAGAGAAACCGATTGGACGAGAGTTCAAACGCTTCGAAATGTGGCGATCAATGCCATCAAAAGCTCCACCGCAAATGAACAAGATGTTCTCGGTGTTGACGGCGATCATTTTTTGGTCCGGATGCTTACGCCCACCTTGCGGCGGTACGTTCACAATGGATCCTTCTAATAATTTTAAAAGCGCTTGCTGAACCCCTTCACCTGAAACATCACGCGTGATGGACGGATTATCTGATTTACGCGCAATCTTATCTATTTCATCGATGAAAACGATACCGCATTCGGCCTTCTCCACGTCATAATTGGCAGCTTGCAACAAACGTGTCAAAATAGTTTCCACGTCCTCACCCACATAACCTGCCTCCGTAATAACGGTCGCATCGGCGATACAGAAAGGAACTTGTAATTTTTGAGCTAGTGTGCGCGCCAAATACGTTTTCCCCGTACCGGTCTCCCCTACCATCAAAATATTCGATTTTTCGATCTTCACATCATCATTCGAAGGAGCCTGCATCAAACGCTTGTAGTGGTTATAAACCGCTACCGACAAATGCTTTTTTGCTTCCTCTTGACCAATGATGTAGCCATCAAGGTATTCTTTTAAATCCTTCGGCTTCACTAATTCGAAGGAATGTTTTGTGCCCGCTTTCGCTGCAGCCGCCACACCCATCTCCTCTTTCACCACCTCATAACCTTGCGTTAAGCAATTATTACAAATGTGGCCATCGATTCCAGAAAGCAATAAACCTACCTCGTTTTTAGGACGACCGCAGAAAGAACAACTCGTTTTTTTACTAGCCACTAGACAGTTCTCGTTAAAATCTCATCAATTAAACCATATTCCTTCGCCTCAGCCGCCTTCATCCAATAATCGCGATCTGAATCACGCTCGATGTCTTCGAATGATTTACCAGAGTGTTTTGCTAAGATTTCGTATAATTCTTGGCGAATTTTTACGATTTCACGAGCGGTAATTTCAATGTCACGTGATTGACCT
>CAILUB010000208.1 GCA_903837305.1 uncultured Cytophagaceae bacterium | reverse complement strand
TTCAATGCAATTTGAATATTATTTTCCGACTTTTCGGATATTGAAGTATTCTGATTTACATTAAATAGTTTATCCCGAAGAGCACTGATTTCTGCTTCAATCCTTCGCATATCTGGATTCATTTCTGTAGAGAAATGACTCATTGCTTTAATTTGTAATTCTCTCTGATTGATCTGATTGTAAAGACTTTCTGTCGTGCCTGTCTCAGATATTACTAATGAATTACCTTTTGCATTTTGTAACTTGGACCTAGCTAACTTTAAATCAAGCTGTGTCTTAGCAATTGCTTTTTCGTAAAACTCTAATCGAAGTAATATTTCTTCATAAGCAAATTTTCCTAACAAATTCTTTAATTCTTCTACAAAGGTATTTGCTATTACAGCAGAAAAATCAGGATTATTGCTTTCAACCTCTACAAAAACAAACCCAGCTTTTTTATCCAAAGAAACATTAACCATGCTGTTTAGTTTAGCCCTAGCATCTATAAATAAGTTAGTATTGAAGTAATTTAATAGATTTAGTTTTTTTATAACTTCATTTTGTAGTGTTTCACTTTGTAATAAATTTTTATAATATTCTTCTTTTGATTTAGTTGGTATGTTGCCTCCTATTCCCATATTGGTGATTGCATTAAGCACTCCAAGAGCAGCTCCTCCTTGTTGCGAACTACTTGGTAACAGTATAGTTTTTGCTTTGTAGGATGGCGAAATATTCAAACTATAAACAATTGACGATACAAAAAAAATACCAAAGATACTAAAAATAGTTATTTTTTCCCTTCCAATTGCTATTGCCCACTCCCAAATATCAATTTGAGATTGTTTTATTTCTAGTGTTGTTGAAGCAGTTTTATTTAAATCTGTCATAAATATCAGTAACCCAGTGCTTTTAGGCCCGCAGCACCCAATCCTAATTGATAAAAAATCTGAGTTATATCCTTAGCATTTCGAACAAAGGAACTCCAATTTTCCTCTCTGTCAAGCTTCTCAGGCATAACTATAGAATCGCCAGGCATTACTTTGATATCATTTATTGAGCTCATCCAGCCCGAACTCCGTGTTAGCGCAGATCCATCTGCGCGAATAAGAATGACCGATTTACGATCTGCTCCAGCAGAAACACCAGCAAGCTCTAGATAATGATTTACATTTTTATCCACTTTGAATATCAGTGCTGATTCCGAATTAACAGCACCATACAAAAATACAAAGTCAGGTCGAGGCGGGATGTACAGGCGATCACCATCCTGCAAACGAATGTTAGGTAATTTATTTATAAAGTTTAAATAATTCGGTTCTAACCCAAGGGCAATTCTTCCTTCTGGCCTCAAGTTTCTAATACGCTCAAGGGCTTGTTTTTGAGCTTGTTGTGCAGATAAGATTCGCGATTGATTTAAGGAGGCATCACTACTTGCACCGAAACTTTGACTTGCTTGTGCTAACTGTCCGCTCGTTTCAGACTCCAATTTTCGTAATAATTTTGCTAAATTCTCTGACTGTGTTTTACGTACTTCTTCTCGATAGAAACCTGCACCAAACAAATATGCATCACTAGTTAACCCGCCAGCTCGCTTCAATATATCGGACAACGATTCATCCGTTTTTGCCTGGTATATTCCAGGTTGAGCAACTTCACCCTCAACACGAACAATCACTCTTCTTTTAGAAATAGGTATACGAATATCATTTACTGAAAAAATTGTAATAATATCACCAGATTCTAGTAAGTGGTTTTCGGTATCTTTTTCGTTACTAAGTACTCGTCCCAAATTAAAAGGGATAAGAGTAGATGTTAAATTTTTTCGGTTAATTCGTTCAATAACTGCATAGTCCCAGTTAAGTTCTTCAAATAAATAACCTACAGATTCGATCACTGAAGGCATAGAGTTTCGTTCATTAATCTTAATAGGATTTTGATTTGAGAATAAACGAGAACTTCTTGCTTCCCGAAAGTCTTCTATACTTTTATTATTTTCTTTTGAATTTATGCTTGGTTTAACTTCAGATGGCTTACTTAATTGATTAGATGATGAAGAAGCGATACCAAGGTCCGGTGCATTATTATTTATTCCATCTCCTACAACAGAACGCCTAGCTTTCACCTCTTTAAGGGTTTTTTGATCTACTCTCACGTCGTATGCCGCGTCTTCCAAAAGGTCTTCTGGAATATTTTCACGTTCTCGTTGGGTTCTCTCGCGTTGATTTACATCGAAAAGCAATTCGTTTTGACGCCGCAGAGACTCTTTACTTAAAAGAAATTCTTTAGATGGAATGATGTCCGTGATACGAAGTCCTTGTCGCCAAAGGACCCTCTTAGGTTGCGCAACACTACCGCGCAACGTGACCGAGTTTGTAATTTCGGTGGTAATAGGATGTATATCTACTATATCTGCATTTTTTAAAAAGATACTACCTAGTACATTTTTATCTAAAGAAATTTCAATAATCGACCGCGCTGGATTTAGCTTTGGATCTAGACGGTCAATGTATGCTACCCGTGGATCTGCTGTTGTTGCAAAACCTCCAGATAACGGTAGCAAATTTTCTAATTTTTCATTGCTAGCTTTCAATTCAAAGACGGCAGGATTATTCACTTTGCCTGTAAATGCTACATAGCCATAAGCTTCCGGTATAATTATTACATCACCTTCAATTAATTTGATATCACTATCTTTATTGCCGTTTGAAAGAAATTCATATAAATCAAATTCAGCTATTAATTTTCCAGCCCTTTGAAGTTTAACTCGTCGCATTGATCCATTTTGATTAGGACCGCCTGTACCAAAGAAAGCACTCGAAAGAGTTGCGTTACTACTTAAAGAATAAGCACCCGGACGACGAGCTTGCCCTACCAAATATATATTTATGGCTCTCAACTGCCCCATAGAAACGCTGACTTGAAAGTCCTTGAAGTACTTGCTAAAAGCTGACCTAATAACCCATTCCGCCTGAGAAAACTTAACTCCATTTAAATAAATGGCTCCAATTTTGGGTACGTTTATAAAGCCATTACGATCAACCAAAGCTCTTACGTCTATTTCTAGTGAGCCCCAGCCTCGAATTAATAACTGATCACCAGGTCCAATTGGATAATCGCCGCTTACCGGCGAAGCGCCTCCCAACTCATATGGATTGTTCGCTGCTTGCAAATTATTCGTAATATGATTTTTTTGAATTTGGAAATTTTCAAAAAAAGAGGCTCCATACAAAAGTAGCTTGTTGCCTGTTGTTTCAAGTACATATTTTTGAAATTCATTAGGCTTAAGAGGCTCAAGGTTTTGTAAAGTGGCAATCGATCCTGACGGTACCGAGGGAAGAGGATCATTAGATTTAATGTTAACAGGTTGCGGCAATAGCGAACCACCACCACTTTGCATATTAGCATTTCCAGGCGCACCATAAACGGGCGCACCACCAGCCCCCACACCACCCATAGAGCCATATTGTGAGTAAACTGAGTTTGTAAAAAGACAAATCGCCAGAAAAAGTAAATTTAAAAAAATATTTTTAGTCAATTAACACACCATTTATGAGATTTTAAAATCCATGTTTAATTAGCATAGCCCTGCTTTTAGCTTGAGCTAAATCATGTTCAACCATTTCAGCACACAACTGATCAAAAGAAATTTTAGGCTCCCATCCAAGTTTAACTTTGGCTTTTGAAGCATCACCCAATAAACTTTCGACCTCTGTTGGTCGAAAATATGTAGGATCAACTCTGATTATTACATCTCCAATTTTTAGAGCCGGTGCTGAATCACCTTGAATAAAATCAACAGTAGCAATCTCTTCTATTTCATCACCACTAAATTTAAGGGTAATACCAAGTTCTTTAGCTGTACATTCAATAAACTGCCTAACACTAAATTGTATTCCAGTTGCAATTGTAAAATCCTCTGGTTCTTGCTGCTGCAACATCATCCACTGCATTCTTACATAGTCTCTAGCATGGCCCCAATCACGTAATGAGTTCAAATTACCCAAATATAAGCATTTCTCCAAGCCGTGAGCAATGTTACAAAGACCTCTCGTTATTTTTCGGGTAACAAAAGTTTCTCCTCTCCTTGGACTTTCGTGGTTAAAAAGTATTCCGTTACAAGCGAATATTCCATAGGCCTCGCGATAATTAACAGTTATCCAATAAGCATATAACTTTGCTACAGCATAAGGACTTCTTGGATAAAAAGGTGTAGATTCTTTTTGCGGCTTTTCCTGAACCAAACCATACAACTCAGAAGATGAAGCTTGGTAAAAACGTGTTTTGTTACTTAAACCCAAAATCCTTATAGCCTCCAAAAGTCGTAAAGTGCCCATGGCATCTACATCTGCAGTGTATTCAGGGCTTTCAAAACTCACAGCCACATGGCTTTGTGCCCCTAAGTTATATATTTCATCTGGCTGCGTTTCTTCTACGATCCTAATTAAGTTACTTGTATCGGTTAAGTCTCCAAAATGCAATTTGAATCTAGGGTTTTCAACATGAGAGTCTTGATAAATATGATCTACACGTTGCGTATTGAATAGACTTGCACGGCGCTTAACACCGTGAACAATATATCCTTTTCCTAATAAAAACTCTGCAAGATAAGAGCCATCTTGACCAGTTACTCCAGTTATAAGAGCCACTTTATTTGACTTCATTTGTTGAATTTCAAAAAATCTTGATAAGCCAAATTAAGTCCCGCATCTAAATTAACTTTTGCTACCCAGCCTAGTTTCTTTAATCTAGAACTATCCATTAGCTTTTTAGGGGAGCCATCGGGTTTAGTAATATCAAAAGTGAGCTCGCCTTTGTAACCAACTACTTTGGCTATTTTAAGTGCCAGATCACGGATAGATATGTCTTCGCCATATCCCACATTAATGTGACTAATCATCGGCTGTGTCTGCGCTTTATATATAGAAAGATCTAAGTTCATAACATGAACAGCAGCAGAAGCTAAGTCATCAACAAATAGGAATTCCCTCATAGGAGAGCCGCTTCCCCATACAACAACTGAGGGTAATTGTTTTGATTTCGCCTCATGAAGCCTGCGAATCAAAGCAGGAATTACATGGCTATTTTCAGGATGGTAATTGTCACCTGGTCCATAAAGGTTTGTTGGCATTATGGAACGATAATCTAGACCATTTTTTTGACCGTATTGTCGATTATAGCTTTCACACAATTTAATACCAGCAATTTTTGCTATGGCGTATGGTTCATTTGTAGGTTCAAGCAAGCCAGTTAATAGCGTATCTTCGCGCATTGGTTGATCTGCTAGTCGAGGATAAATACAACTTGAACCTAAAAAAATTAACTTTTTGACGCCAGCTTCATATGCTTGGTGTATGAGGTTTAATTCAATCATTAAATTGGTATAAATAAATTCTGCAGGAAAAGAATTATTTGCGTAAATGCCACCCACCTTCGCGGCTGCAATATAAATTTGATCAGGCTTTTCCATTTTCAAAAAATATTTTGTTGCCTCTTGGTTAGTTAGGTCAAGCTCAGAACGCTTTCTAGTAACAATGCGACAATTCTCCGTAGACATTAATTGACGTACGATCGCAGATCCCACCATTCCGCAGTGCCCGGCAACAAATATTTTTGTAGAGATGTGTGACTTATTCATTTAAAGCTTCGCTTTTAAACCCAAAATAAATATTAAATCCAAATAAACTCATTTTTCTCTCTCATCCCGTGTAAAGTCATGCCGTGGTCTTTAATTTCATTTTCTCGCCAATTTCTATGAGATTTTTTTAAGCTGTGTCGATACAACTTGCGCTCGAACCAAGACTGCCCATAAAGTTTTCTATCACTTACCTTTGTAAGAACTTCATTATTTTTTTTCCCTAAGGCCATTTTCATATGCTCCTGGGTAACGCTACCAAAGTGGTGTATCCAAACACTACCAGTAGTTGCATGCCGAATTTTTTTCTTTCTTAAGTCGTTATAAAAAAGCCCATCCTCAAATCCCAATAATGAAGGGTTAGCTCTAAAAAAACCAATTTCATTGAATAGAGACCAATGTATGCACATACAAATAGCATTACTAGAACCTAGGCGCACAGCCTTAGCCATCTTCAACTCGGCTTCTCTTGCAAAACTTGAGAAGTCGTAATCCAAACTACCGTCGACTCTTGCCGGCGAAACCAATTTAAGATTATTGTTAATTGCAAATCCAATTAATTTATCTGCAAATTTATCTGTTACAACAACATCATTGTTCATAACTATCGTCCAGTCACTCTGATGGACTAAGATGCCTTGATTCCACGCGGCTCCGCATGATAGGTTTTGACGATTTATTATTGCCGCACCCAATCCCAATTGCTGAAGGTATTCGGCTGTTCCGTCTGAAGAACTATTGTCTACAGCAACAATGCGTTTAGCTTCTACACCAGATTTTATCAAGCTTTCAACACACATTTTTGTATGCTCTAAGCATTCGAGAGTAGCAAATGTTATGGTGTAGTTTGCCATATCGTTTTCAATTGTATTTATTGGTGAATTCAAGTTCGAAGTGCAACTTTGATTAACTGATGGTTGGGTGGCTGAGGATGTATAGCATTCAAGGCTTCTTGACCTGGCAGTCTAAGTT
>CAILUB010000207.1 GCA_903837305.1 uncultured Cytophagaceae bacterium | reverse complement strand
TTAGACGATAAAGTATACAAAGTGAATTTGGTCTTGAACCGAATCTCTAACGCGAAAAACCGCTTGATCGGTCCGGCGCAATACACCGGTTCTTCCATTCTAGCGGAAGAGGATCGCCTAGCACGCATCCCAGCCATGGGCGAATTATATCAACTGTATTGCGCGCGTTGCTTCGCGGCAAACGCGATGGATTTTGATGATTTATTGTTCCAAACAAACATCCTCTTCCGCGACCATTTGGACGTATTGAATAAATACCAACACAAGTTCAAACACGTGATGGTGGATGAGTTTCAGGATACGAACGTTTCCCAGTATTTGATCACCAAGAAATTGTCTGCCGTGAACCGCAACATCTGTGTGGTGGGGGATGATGCCCAGTCCATTTACGCCTTCCGTGGCGCGGATATCCAGAATATCTTGAACTTCGAGCGCGATTATTCGGATTTAGTGACCATTAAATTAGAGGAGAATTACCGTTCCACGAAAGCCATTGTGGCCGTGGCGAATTCGATTATCTCCCGAAATAAAAACCAATTAAAGAAGGACGTTTTCACCTCAAATGAGGACGGAGAGGACATTGTCATTATCCGTGCATCGAGTGATAACGAAGAAGGTCGGATGATCGCATCCACCATTTTTGAGGCAGCTCAAAAAGAAAACCTCACCTGGTCAGACTTTGCCATCTTATACCGAACCAATGCCCAATCTCGTTCTTTTGAGGAGGCTTTACGCCGTTTGAATATCAAATACCGCATCATCGGTGGCGTTTCCTTTTACCAACGCAAGGAGATCAAAGACGTTCTCGGGTATTTGCGTTTTACGGTGAACCAGAACGATGAGGAGGCATTTAAGCGCATCATCAACTTGCCTAAGCGAGGAATTGGTGACACGACCATCGCGAAAATTGTCGTGACAGCGGCGGAGAATAACGTGCCAGTTTGGGACATCGTTTCGAACATCGGACAATTCAATGCGGCTCGCGGAAGTGCTGGAATCGAGTCATTCTCTGATTTGATTAAGTCCTTCAAATTGATGGTGGAGGTAGAGCACAAAGATGCGTATGAGGTAGCAAACCACGTGGCGAAAGCCTCTGGATTGATGCGTGAATTATACGAGGACAAGACGGTAGAAGGCCTCGCGCGCTACCAAAACTTACAAGAATTACTGAATGCCATCAAATCCTTCGTGGACAATCCAGAAAACGAAGACAAGTCCCTCGCGACTTTCTTGCAATCCGTTTCCTTGCTAACAAACGCGGATGCGGATGAAGATCCGGCGGATCGTGATAAAGTGACCTTGATGACGATTCACTCGGCGAAAGGCCTAGAGTTTAACCGCGTCTTTTTAGTGGGATTAGAGGAAGATTTATTTCCTTCCCAAATGATGTTGCAATCCCAGCAAGACCTTGAAGAAGAGCGCCGCCTGTTTTATGTGGCAGTCACTCGAGCCGAAAAGAAGTTGATGATCTCTTACGCAGAATCGCGTTATCAGTTTGGGCGATTAAAGGCTTGTGAACCGAGTCGCTTCTTAAATGAACTAGATCCGAACTTTGTGAAGATGGCGAAGCCAGCGAACGCACCTAAAGAAGTGTCGAGCTTCCGTCCTGTTCAAAAGACCGGTTTTACTTCGAAGCCAGCTCCTTCAGCGGCACAGTTGATTCAAAAACCTTCGACAAACACGAATTACCAGCACGTAGTTTCGGCGAACTTCCAAGCTACGGACGCATTAGCTTTAGCAGCTGGCCAAAAAGTCGAACACGCTAAATTCGGTTTCGGCCTCATCAAGCGTATTGAAGTCAATGGCGCCGAGCGCAAAGCCGTGATTGATTTTGAAAAAGGGGTAGGCGAGAAGACGCTTTTGTTGAGCTTCGCTAAGTTGATGATCGTAACCTAATTCTGGGAGTCGTCTTGATCAGCTGAAACGCGTTGTGTTACCCGCACTTTCTTAATGCGGCGCGTATCGACTGATTGAACCTTGAAGGTGAAGTCTTCGAACTCGATTTCCTCTCCAGCACTTGGAATACGCCCAAAAAGCTCGATAATCAAACCTGCTAGCGTTTCGCTTTCGCCCTTAGCTTTCTCGAAATAGGCTGCCTCAATCTCGAACACTCGGCAGAAATCGTTCAAAGAAGTCTTCGCCTCGAACACATAAATATTATCGGCTATTTTCTTGTAATCGGCTTCCACCTCATCGAACTCATCATTAATCTCACCCACGATCTCCTCGATGATATCCTCCATCGTCACTAGACCCTCGGTCTCGCCGTATTCATTGACGATGATGGCCATGTGCACCCTTTTCTCTTGAAAATCGTATAATAAATCATCAATTTTCTTGTTCTCTGGAACAAAGAAAGGACTGTGTAAAAGCGGCAGCCAGTCGAATTTCTCGTCCTGGTCGATGTGTTTCAATAAATCTTTGATGTATAAAATACCCTCAATTTTGTCAATCGTCTCATTAAATACCGGCACTCTTGAATAGCCGTTTTTATTAATGAGGTCCATCAATTCATGGAAATTCATGCTCGTATCAAACGCCACGATCTCCCTTCTGGCCTGCATCACAGACTTCACGGAGATATTACCAAAATTCAGAATTCCACGTAAAATATCTTTCTCCCGATCACTGGTGTTCTCATCCGTCGTAATTTCCAACGCCTGATTTAATTCCTGCGATGTAAGTGTATATGATTTCTTTTTCACCCGTTTCTCAATTAATCCCGAAATCCCCAGTAGGGCCTTAGAAAGCGGAGAAAATACGAAATTTAAAAAGCTTATTAGAGGCGCAGAATAGCGCGCGAAGTTCAGGTTATTCTGTTGCGCCCAAACTTTGGGAATCAATTCCCCAAAAAACGTAATAATAAAAGTCACCCCAAACAACAAAAATAAGGTCACCAACAAGGTCTCCATCGACTGCTGACCCAGGACCATCGAGGTCAAATAATTCGCCAGCGTAATGAAAATAATATTGACAAAGTTGATGGAAATCAACAAAGTAGCTAGTAATTGTTGTGGTTTGTCGAGCAATTGGCTGACTGTTTTCTCGCTGCTTACCTCACTCTCGCGAAGGCTAATACGCTGGTCTGCGTTCAATGAAAAGAAGGCTACCTCTGATCCGGCTAAAACCGCGGACAGAAACAATAGAGCCACTAAAATAAAGGAAATAAACGCAATCGAACTCACACTAATGGAAGGCTCCAAGGCGAGTAAAAACAGATTGGGTAAGGGGTCTGGGTCCATAATTTGGGTGAACTGATCGGCACAAATTTACAAAAAAGGGAATACGAAATGCGATATCCCCTTTTTTGTAAGAAAAATTTAAAACGGTAGATCGTCTCCTTCTTCCATCATTGGAGGGAATGGATCTGATTTAGGAGTGCCGGCTAAAACGGGTTCAGGCTTAGGTCTTTCTGCGGCTGGTGCAGCTGATGGCGAGCCTTCATTGCGCCCACCAATTAAATTCATCGATGTGGCACGTACTTTATAACCACGAACGGTTGCGCCATTTTTATCTTGCCATTCTTCGGAGCGAATTTTTCCTTCGATGTAGACTTGGTTTCCCTTCTTTAAGTATTGTTCCGCAATATTTGCTAGGTTGTCCCAAAGCTCTATGCGATGCCATTCTGTTTGATCGACTCTTTGTCCGTCCTTTCCCGTATACGACTCGGAGGTCGCAATGTTAATGTTTGCCACTTTTACACCGCTAGGTAGGGCGCGAACCTCCGGGTCAGCACCTAAATTTCCTAGTAAAATAACTTTGTTTACTCCAGCCATAATGATTTGTCGTTTAAAGGGTTAGCTCAGCAAGGCTCCTTGCATTGCCTAAAGGTACGTGGGCGAAATGTTTTGTAAAATAGGACAATCTAAATTATCAGTTATTAGGTTCAAAAGCAAAACGGGTTTTCCTTTGCTCTCAAACTCTAAGGGGCTCATCCAGCGATATCCTTCGGGAATCGCCAGGGCAAAATTATCAGGAACTTGAACATGCCAAGCGTCGCAATGGATTTTTCGGTGACTTAATAGATGAACGGGTGGGGATTTCAAGGTTTGGCGTTGAAAAGGCAACCAATCGCAAGCATCTTCGATCAAATAAAACTCCCATAATCCCTTCCAAATACCCTTTTCCGTCCGTTCTCGCACTAAAAGCTGGCCATTTTGCTCGATGACCAGGTAATTCATTTCTATCTCTTTGACCTTCGTCTTTTTCGACTTCATGGGCAATTCTGCAACCCGCTTCTCAGAAAAAGCCGCGCAAGAAACGCGCAAAGGACAAATGGAACAATCCGGAGCAGGCGTGCATTGCAAAGCCCCAAACTCCATAATTGCCTGATTAAATCCCGCAGGATCTTGAGCTGGGATCAGTGATTGCGCTAAAGAGGTAAAAACTCCACGCGCTGCAGAGGACGCGATATCCGTTTCAACGGCAAACACGCGAGACAACACCCGAAAAACATTACCGTCTACTACGGCTTTGGCCTCCTTAAAAGCAAAAGAAGCAATTGCCGCTGCTGTGTAAGGCCCTACGCCAGGTAATCGAATAATCTCGTCATAGGTTTGAGGAAACACGCCTTCGAAGTCTCGCATGACCATCTGAGCTGCCTTCTGCAAATTTCGCGCTCGAGAATAATAGCCTAAACCCTGCCACAAGCGAAGTAGCGTTGCCTCCGGCGCCTCTGCTAGATCCCGAACGGTAGGAAAAGCGGCGAGTAATCGCTCATAATAAGGTAATCCCTGGGCCACCCTGGTTTGTTGCAAAATGATTTCAGAAAGCCAAATCGCATAGGGATCCTTGGTTTGTCGCCAAGGTAACTCGCGTTGGTGTTCCGCATACCAAGCCATAATTGTGGCCGAAAAAGGATGAATGGAGCTTTTTTGCATGGATGAATTCAAATTTACAAAAAAAATCAGCCTGAATTTTAAAGATTTTTTAGAGAATTGAGAGAAAAACGTTACTTTTGTGTCCCTTTTACGGAAGGAAAATTGTAATTACCTAAGAATCATCATTTAATAAATTTATAAAACGTGACTAAGGCAGATGTAATTGCTGAGATTGCCAGCAAAACAGGGATTGATAAGAAAGATGTATCGGAAACGTTAGAGTCATTTTTCGAAGTAGTTAAAAATAACCTAGCAAACCAAGAGAATATTTATGTTCGTGGTTTTGGTAGCTTTATCAACAAAAAACGCGCGCAAAAGATCGCTCGCAATATTTCTAAGAATACTGCGATTACGATCGATGCACACTATGTGCCTAGCTTTAAGCCAGCGAAAGTGTTTGTAGAGCAAGTAAAAACGAGTACTGACCCCACTAAATAGGCTTTTGAGCTAAAAAGGGTCTAGAAAAATGAAAAAAAACCTTTTGATCATTCTTCTGGTAGGCCTAGGGATAACCGCCCTATTGTTTCAATTACCGAAGGGTAATGTGGCGGGAAAGACACAAAATACTCCTACGGGGGGCGCTAACCGAGATGCGGGTAGCGAAAAGACGGAAAAAGTCGCAGAGAAGGAAGAGCATGCTGCTCCTTTAACTCCAGCACAGCTGAAAGAGATTTCTGGATTGAAATCGGCTTTTGCAGCTGCAAAGACAGACGCCTCTCAGGTGAAAGCCTTAGAGAATCTGATGCGAGCTTTTATGAATGCGAGTCATTATGATTCTGCTGCCGTTTTTGCAGCGAATTATGCGGATCAGCATCCCAGTTTGACGAACGTTTTGCGTGCCGGTCAGCTGTTTTTTGAAGCACAAACGTATGCTTTGAACGCACAGAAAGGTAGTAAAATGGGCGAGAATGCGAGATTGTACTTTACGAAGGCTTTGGCCATCGATCCGAACAACTTGCTGGTAAAGTCGAACATGGCGATGACTTACGTAGATACACCCACTCCGATGAAGGGCATTACGCTGCTTCGCGAAGTGATTGAACAAGAGCCCACGTTTGTGCCAGCGCTGTTTAATTTAGGGATATTATCGATTAAATCGAATCAGTTTGGCAAAGGCCAGGAACGATTCACCCAGATATTGAAGCTGGAGCCTAATAACCATAAAGCCGCGTTAAATCTCGGTTTTTGTTTAGCCCAGTTAGATAAAAAAGAAGAGGCTCAGAAAGTCTTGAAGCGTGTTTTAGAGCAATCTAAGGATGCACAGGAGCAGAAAGCCGCGAAAGAGTTGCTTGCAGAAATGCAGGATCATTGAGGTTGAAAGTCAACTTCGTATAGTATTTACACATTAATTCTTAACATTATGCCTTGCGGTAAAAAAAGAAAACGTCACAAAATCTCTACTCACAAAAGAAAGAAGCGTCTTCGCAAGAATCGTCAC
>CAILUB010000206.1 GCA_903837305.1 uncultured Cytophagaceae bacterium | reverse complement strand
TTACAAAGATGAAATTTAAGGAAAATACTTTAAATTTATAAGAATTTAGAAAAAATGACTGAAGCCCCACGCGTTACCGTATTCCGAAAAGAACATTTCAATGCCGCTCACCGATTGCACAATCCCAATTGGACTGCGGAGAAGAACAAGGAAATTTTTGGCTTGTGTAACAATCCGAACTACCATGGACATAATTATGAAATAATTATCCAGGTTACCGGAACAATTGACCCGGAAACGGGTTATGTCATTGATACGAAGTTTTTATCGGATTTGGCCCAAACTGAAGTTTGCAAAAAATTTGATCACAAGAATTTAAATCTGGATATTCCTGAATTTGCAGATTTAAATCCTTCCGCTGAAAACATCGTCATGGTGATATATAATAAACTGAGGGCAAAACTTCCCTCTACATTAGATTTAAAAATCAGATTGTATGAAACAGAAAGAAATTTCGTTGAATTCCCTGCTAATTGATAATGACCGTTTCTTGTTAACAGACGAGGAAATAGGAGATAATCATGTAGCCACCTCTATCGATACACCGATGAGGGAGGATGCTTTTGATATTTCTGATTCGGAAAAAATAGCAATCATTGAATCTCACTTCCGTGAGATCATGTTAACATTGGGTTTAGACCTAACAGATGACTCATTACGTGGTACTCCTAAGCGAGTAGCTAAAATGTACATCGAAGAAATCTTTAGCGGATTAAATCCTACTAATGAGCCTAAAATAGCCTTGTTTGATAATAAATATGGCTACTTAGACATGTTAATTGAAAAGAACATCTCGTTCTATTCTAATTGTGAGCACCATTTCGTACCTATCATGGGTAAGACGCACATCGCATACATTTCTTCTGGACAAGTGATTGGCCTTTCGAAGTTGAATCGTATTGTACAGTTTTATGCCAAAAGACCTCAGGTTCAAGAGCGTCTAACCATGCAAATTGCGAAACATCTTCAAAGAGTCTTGAAAACAGATCACGTAGCAGTATTCATCGATGCAAAACACTTGTGTGTTTCTTCCAGAGGTGTAAAAGATGAAGCTACGTCTACCATTACTTCCTACTATGGAGGTAAATTCCAAGAGGACAATACTAGAAGAGAATTCTTACAATCTATTCAAGCCTAAACCATGGGAAAATACGTTATTGTCGGGGCTAGCCAAGGAATTGGAGAGTCGCTTGCCTCGTCATTGCTTTCAGCGGGACACGAAGTAGTCAATTTTTCTCGTAATCCATGTGGTATTTCAGGTGTAGAAAATTACACCTGGGATGCTTTATCAGCCGACGATTCCACTTTAGCCTCTATTACGGGCCCTATCGATGGAATTGCCTATTGTCCTGGTAGCATTAATTTAAAACCTTTCCACCGCTTGACTTCCGCAGACTTTGAGAAAGACTTTCAGATTAATGTGTTAGGTGCGGTTCGTGTGATTCAGGCACTATTACCAGCATTGAAACAGTCTGCGACTTCATCTATTGTTCTTTTCAGCACTGTGGCCGTTCAAACAGGCATGGGCTTTCACGCTTCGATTTCAAGCGCTAAAGGAGCTATTGAAGGTCTGACTCGTTCGTTAGCAGCTGAATTAGCGGCGAACAAGATTCGTGTCAATGCAATTGCGCCTTCCTTAACACAAACTCCATTAGCAGGAGCTCTATTAAATTCACCAGAGAAAATCGAAGCAGGTGGCAAAAGACATCCATTAGGACGTGTGGGACAATCCGAAGATGTAGCTAATCTAGCGGCATTCTTATTGAATCCAGCTAATTCGTGGATTACAGGACAAATCATCGGGGTAGACGGAGGAATCGGGTCGCTAAGAACTAGCTAACGTCTCATTGAAATGTTTTTGGTTTAAGGCCAAATTCATCTGGTTCCACTCTATTTTCTTCGAAAATGGAGCTTTTCTAATCGCACAATCAGCTATTGTACAATGACTGCAACACTCATCTAAACAAGGATCCGCGTGGACAAATATCTCCACGTGGGTTGCTTGTAATTCCCCTAGCATTTGCTCAAAAGCGTGAATTTCTTCATGCGTTCTTTGTAAATCCCAATAGCGAGGCAAAGTCAAATGGCAATCGATGTGCAAATCTCCACCATATTGTTGCACGCGCAAATTGTGTAAATCAATCCATTCCTCTTTCTTATTCTCTACGACCCAATCAGTTACTTTTTGGAACAAAGCAGGGTTTGTTTCGTCCATTAAGGCCGCAACTGACTCTCGGATCAAATGAACGCCCTGCCAGCACATAAAGCCAGCGAATAAAAAGGATGCCACTGAATCTACCCAATACCAGTGCGTATAATACGTCAGGGCTAACGCAACTACCACTAAGATCCCATTATAGGCATCTAACCGTAGATGTTTCCCGTCTGCAATGAGCGCAGGAGAGTGGGAGGATCGCCCTTTTTGGACTAAAAAATAACCCATTAATCCGTTAATTCCAGCCGAAACAAACGAAACGGCCATACCCACATCTAAGCTTTTCAACTCAGGTGATGCATACAAATGTTGTGAAGCATGTAGGAAAATATAGGCAGCGGCTAAAAGAATAAGTACCCCCTCTAATCCAGACGCGAAAAACTCAATTTTTCCATGACCATAGGGATGGTTCAAATCCTTAGGTAAGGAGGCTAAATAGATCGAATAATAGGCAAAACAGGCGGCGACCACATTGATAATCGACTCTAATGCATCTGTCAAAAGCGTCGTGGATCCACTCGCATAGTAGACGGCAAACTTCGCGGCCATGATGAGCACCGAAACGACAAAAGAAAGAAGGACAAGCCGCTGTTTCATTAGCACAAAGATAGTATTTTTACCGGATGGAAACGGAAAACAATCCTTGGAAAACACTAAATCAAGAAACGGCTTACGAGAATGCTTGGATACGAGTAGAACACCATGAAGTCTTGAATCCGGCAGGAAATCCCGGCATTTATGGGAAAGTCCATTTTAAAAATACCGCTATTTCCATTGTGGCTTTAGACTCTGAAGGCTTTACCTATTTAGTAGGTCAATACCGCTATACGCTGAATGCCTATTCCTGGGAAGTTCCGGAAGGTGGTTGTTCCATCGAATCAGGAGAAGCTACTTTAGCCGCTGCAAAACGGGAATTATTGGAAGAAACAGGCCTAGTCGCAACAGAGTGGACAGAATTAGGGGAGGTGTACCTTTCGAATTCAGTGAGTGATGAAAAAGCGGTGATGTATTTGGCCCAAAACCTCAGCCAGCATCAAGCCTGCCCAGAAGAAACTGAACAATTAAAAATACGTAAGTTACCGTTAAAAGAGGCGATAGAAATGGCTCAAAATGGCCAGATTACTGACGCTTTGAGTGTGTTGACGCTCTTAAAGATCCCAGCTTTGCATTTGCTTTAGCTCATCATAATCCGTCAAATCATATTTGACAGGCACTATGCTGACATAATTTTCTGCCAAAGCATCTAAATCGGTGTTATTGTTTAAGTCCTCGTTGTGCAAATCTCCATCCATCCAATAATAGGGCTTACCATAAGGATCTTTACGCTCTTCGAAACGCTCTCTAAAGATGGCATTCGCTTGTTTCACTACTTTCACCCCTTGCAACGGCATAGAAGAATGTGCGGGGAAATTCACGTTTAATGTCAATCCTTTGGGCAATCCATGAACTAACACTTGTTGGCAAATTTTGATAATATAATCGTGGCAATGCGAGAAATCTGCATCTGATGCAAAATCGCAAAGGGAGAATCCGATAGCCGGAATACCCTCCATCGCCGCTTCGATAGCCGCAGACATGGTTCCTGAATATAAAACCGCAATCGAAGCATTCGAACCGTGGTTAATACCCGAAACGACTAAATCAATTTTTCGACCTTTTAGAATTTGGTGTTTACCTATCTTCACACAATCAGCGGGAGTTCCCGAACACTTATAGGATTGAATATGATCGCCAAAATTATTCGTCTTCTCCACTCGCAATGGTTCACCCAAGGTTATCGCATGACCCATACCGGATTGATGCGTATCAGGAGCGACCACAACGACTTCGCCCATTTCGGACATGATTTCCGTTAGAACGCGGATACCTTTGGAATAGATTGAATCGTCGTTTGCGATGAGAATAAGTGGCTTCATATGTTGCTATTTTGACTGCAATTTACAAATTTTGGCTATGATTTTACGCAAAGCGACGCTCGAAGACATCCCCCTCATTCAAGAAATTGCAGAAGAAGCCTGGAGACCCACCTACGGCCATATTTTGACAGAGGAGCAGACTTTGTACATGATTCCGATGATGTATGCGTCAGAGGTTCTGCAAAAGCAAATAGAAATTTTCTCTATGTTAGAATTGGAGGGGAAAGCGATCGGCTATTGTGCTTTCGAAAAGACCTCAGAGACTAAAGGCAAATTGCATAAACTCTATTTACGCCCCACGGTAAAACAAAAAGGCGCTGGAAGCTTTATTATCGAACAGATTAGTCATCAAGCTCGATTGATGGGCCTTAAATCTATCTACTTAAACGTCAACAAACATAACTCCGCGGTAGAATTTTACCTGAAGAAAGGTTTCATCAAAGACCGTGAAATGATCCTAGACATAGGCAACGGCTATGTGATGGATGATTACGTTATGCGATTAATGCTATAGCTTTCTTGATCAAAGAACGAATTTGTCCCTCCGGATCTTTCGAAAATTCATTTGTGATGCGATTCGCTAAAATGGCATTCAATGAAATCATTTCGTGCCCCATAGCACCTCCAAAGGCGTAATAGGCTGCCGTTTCCATTTCGATATTGGTGATTTCTTGTTCACCTAACTTAGAAGTAGCGACTTTTTCTAAAAAATCAGGTCTTATCGATTGCATTCTTATCGTGCGTCCTTGCGGCGCATAAAATCCTGGTGCCGTTAGGGTAACTCCATTATACGCATTCAAAGGGGCAAATTGCGCGCAAAGAGAAGCGCTTGCCTTCGCTGCATAAAGAGGCAATGGATAATCAATTGCTGAAGTCCAAGCGGCTAAAACAGCTTCGGATATCGACATAGCAGATTCAAAACCGTAGAATTGGGCTAAATTATCAAATCCGATAGCTGCAGCTGAAATCAAAATCGAATCCACTGGGATACTAGCTTGTATACTTCCAGATGTACCGATTCGGATGAGCCTTAGAGATCTTTTTTCAGATTTCACTAGTCGTGTTTCAAAATCAATATTAACCAAAGCATCTAATTCATTCATCACAATCTCCACATTATCCGCACCAATACCGCTGGATAACACACCAATCTTCTTTCCCCTTAAAACGCCTAAATGAGTCACGAATTCCCTTTTATGAACGATTTCAGTGACTTCATCAAAAAAGGCAGAAACAGTGGGAACACGCTCTGGATCACCCACCAAAATAAGGGTGTCCGGAATTTGATCAGGCCGTAAGTTCAAATGATAGGAACTTCCATCCGGATTAATGATTAAGTCTGTGGGAGAGAAATAGGTCATGCGCAAATTTATTGATAATTTTCCAATGTAATCATCCTTACATGAAAAGTAAAAAGTCCGAAATACATGCGAATCTCCGCTCTATCCTAGAGAAAACGTTAGACGAAGCGCGTAGAGAATATGTTTTGGCAAAAGAATCCCGCGATACTGATACCAAAAGTAGCGCCGGCGATAAATTTGAAACGGGACGCGAGATGATGCAGCGAGAGATGGATAAGCTAAGTGCGTTGGTAGATAATACACTATATTCTTTGAGCAAACTAGATCGACTAGCTGATTTACCCGCATCAGTGGTCATTTCTGAGGGCAGCCTAGTAGAAACAGATCAAGAAACGTATTATATCTCGATTGGATACGGTAAACTAGATGAAGTTTATGTTATTTCTATCGAATCTCCACTGGGCGTTGAGCTCAAGGGAAAAAAAGTAGGGGATCGCGTCGAGATGCGTGGACGACAAATCAACATAAAATCAATTCTATGAAAAATGCACACTATCTCTATTTAGTTCTTTCCCTTGTAGGGGGGAGCATCACCTTTTACTACGTCTACGAGGGAATGATGCTAAATAACGGAAAATTTGATGTCATTGATTTTGTCCAAAGCACTTGGACAGCTAACCCTTACGCTAAAAGTTTAAGTTGTGACTTTTGGACCGGCGCTATCGCAGGCACCTTTTTTATACTGGTAGAGGGATTACGGATTAAAATCAAATACCTGTATCTTTATTTATTGGCAACCGTTCTAATAGGTTTTGCCTTTGCATTTCCCTTATTTTTATTCGTTAGACATAGACAATTAGCCTAATATCCATGGATGAATACATCAAGACCTTTCCGGAGGCTACACAGAAAATTTTAATCGAAGTGCGTGATGCGATTCGTTCGGTCGTACCGGAGGAAACCGAGGAAACGATGTCTTACGGGATGCCCACCTTTAAATTAAATGGTAATTTAATCCATTTTGCTGCGTGGAATAACCATTTAGGCTTTTATCCCACACCCAGCGGCATCAAGAATTTCGTACAAGAATTAGCGCCTTATGAAGGATCGAAAGGAGCGATAAAATTCCCTTACCATTCTCCCATGCCTTTAGAGCTCATCAAAGAGATTACTATATTCAGGGTTCAGGAGAATTTGGCCAAAAAGAAAAAAGGCTCATAATTGAGCCTTTTTCTGTTTTTCTATTTTCTCGGTCCGTTTAAAGGACTTGAATCCTAATTCAGGAGAATAACCCACTGAGTTTTTGGAATAATACCCTTTCTCATTGTAAGGACGTTTCCGCGGATGCTCTTTACATTCAGGGGAGCAGGCGCCCTCCATTTCTTTAAGGCAAGATGGGCAAATAGCTAGATGCTCATTGCATTCCGGATTTGCGCAATTGACCATGTGATCTGATTTCGTATGACAAACATGGCATTCGGATACAATCTCCGGGTTTACCGAATTAACTGGCGTCGCTACTCGGTTATCAAATACATAGCAAGATCCATCAAAATCCTCACCGCCTTCTTCTAAACCATATTTAATGATACCTCCGTGCAATTGATACACATCTGTAAAACCTTTTTCGATTAGATAGGCTGATGCTTTTTCGCATTTGATTCCACCCGTACAATAGGTGATCACTTTTTTGTCTTTCAAATGCTCAATCTCCTGCACATGATCAGGCAAATCGCGCAGATTCTCCATGTCAAAAGTATAGGCACCTTTGAAACGGCCTAATTCGTGCTCGTAATTCGAACGCATATCGACTAACACGACATCCGGGTCATTCTTCAATAATTGCTTGAATTCTTTCGGCTTTAGGTGTTTACCCGTTCTAACGCGAGGATCAACCCCTAAATCAGAGTGGACAATTTCATTCTTCACCCGAACGTGCAATTTATTAAACGTATGCGCTTCGTGATAATCGATTTTGAAGTCAAAATCTGATCCAGCAAAAATCGGATCATTTTCTAACCACTTCATATAAGCATCACAATCCGCTTTTAAACCAGAAACGGTTCCATTCAAACCCTCTGCTGCGACGATAACACGTCCCAAAAGGTTATTCTCAATACAAAAAAGGTGGTGTTTTACACGGTACTCCTCCGGATTCGAAATAGGAGTATAGTTATAGTAAAGCAATACACTGTAAGGTTTCATCTTCAACATGATTTACAGATTAAACAAAAAATTAAGTGACGATGGGGAGATTCGAACTCCCAAACCTTAACGGC
>CAILUB010000205.1 GCA_903837305.1 uncultured Cytophagaceae bacterium | reverse complement strand
GTCTATGAAACCATCGGCGGTTCTGATTAACCACGACCATCTTTGCTTATCAGCCCGTTGGATAAACGGGTTTTTGTTGTAGGTATATTCGTTTAAAGACGGGGATGCTTTGTCTATTCTCAAAACGTATCGCATTTTTCACTCATATAGTATTCATCAACCATGAATTGAACCATTTTTGAAATAGTTAAACCTTTCTTTTTAGCTGAAACACGAATTAAATCAAGGCTATCGCCTCGCAATAAAACCACAACCTGTTCGCTACCTGGATTTGCCATCGTGCCTCCGTGTAAGTCCATCTTTGACTATAGCATAGTATCGAGTTGTAACATTCCGTAATTTTTCGCTTGCACTCGGGTCGAAACGATGCAAACATAAAAAACACCGCGATGGAGTCGCGGTGTTTCCAGACAAATTGAGGAGATACTAAATGCAGATACAGAATAGCAGGCTTTGCTCGTCATGCGGGGATGCATTGATGTTGGAAATGGAGCGCGATCACCGCCTATGCGTTTCGTGCCAAGAAAAATTAATAAAACATTCAGAGGTAAAACATGACAGAGAACGATTTGAGCAGAAATGCTTCGAGCTTTATGGATACGCAAAGTTTCCGCATCGCAGAGCGTCTAGCTGCAAGGCTTGCAGTTAAAAAGCGCCTTCACGCGGTAGCGATTGCGCAAGGGCAGGATGAGGTTGTCATGCCCTGCGAAGCCTTTTGGAACGCCGGGGATGAAGCCGCCCTGGCAGCCTTTGAACTTCACATGAACCAGCTTTTAGGAATAGACAATGGACGAGATTAAATCTTTAACGGAAGAGGCCCAGAGCCTCTTAGAAAACGCCAAAACAATCCGGGCGAACACGCCCGACGAATACAGAGCGGTCGGCGCGATTTACGCGGATATCAAAAACAAGATCAAACTTGTTGAGGCCGAAAGGGTCAGACGAACCGGACCAATTAACGAATCTCTTCGGATAATCAATTCAGATTTCAAAGCGATCTCGGAAACGCTCAAAAGCGCCTTAGTGCCCTATGAAAGGGCTTTACTTGCCTATAAACAAGAAGAGGAGCGCCAACGCATAGCAGCAGAGAACGCCGCCAGGATCGAGCGGGAAAGGATCGAGGCAGAATGCCGCGCCAAAGCCGAAGAAGAGCATCAGAAATTCGACGAGCTGAAACGCCAAGCCGAGGAGGCGGCGAAGGCCCAGAAAGCGCTCTTGACCCCAATAGAGGCTTTTATTGCAGAGGAGGAGGCAGCCACCCTGCAAGCCGAAATTGACGCCGCCAGACTCGCCACTGAAAACGCGATCAGAGAAACCGCCATGGCCCCGCGCCAAGTCCAAGTCCAGGCCCCGCCGAAAGTCACCGCTGCGGGAACGTCCTTCCGAAGCGTCTGGAAATTTAAAGTGGTCGATCTCGCCCAGGTGCCCCGCGAATACATGGTTTTGAATGAGCAGATGGTTGGAGCTTTGGCCAGGAGCACTAAAGGCGCAATGCAGATTCCAGGAATCGAAATTTACGAAGAAAAAACCATTGGAGGCAGGTAAATGGAAAATCAACTCAACACCCAAAACACAGGCGTTATAAAGCTGGGATTCGACAGCAAAGACGGCATGGACGCGCTACTGAGAGCGGCAAACCTCTTATCATCGTCAACCCTGGTCCCAGTAACCTACCGCAATAAAACGATTGATAAGCAAGGCACAATCTCAGAAAACCCCAACGGCCTAGCAAATTGCGCGGTGGCGCTAAATATGGCGTCACGAATGGGAGCAGACCCGCTCCTAATTATGCAAAATTTGCATGTCATTGAAGGCCGACCGTCTTGGTCTTCTCAATTTGTTATTGCCTCGATAAATCAGTGTGGTCGATTCTCGCCACTGCGTTTTGAGTTGACCGAGCCAGGGGAAGAAACAGCCGTTGATTACGTCTACACGGAATGGATTGACCGTAAGCCAGTAGAGAAAAAAGGCACTTTAAAAGTCAGGCATCAGGAATGCATTGCATGGGCGATCGAGAAGGAAACAAAGCAGCGCATCGACGGCCCAACTATCTCAATCCAAATGGCTTTAGACGAGGGGTGGCTACAGAAAAAAGGATCAAAATGGAGGACGATGCAGGAGGTGATGCTTAGATACCGCGCCGCGTCAATGTTTGGCAAATTGTATGCCCCGGAGCTTTTGATGGGCCTACAAACAGCCGAAGAATCACAAGATATAAAAGAGGCGGAAATTATCGAAGAGATTTACGAACCTACTAAACCTAAAGCCGCAAAAGTCGCAGAAAAGACAGTCTGGACAATCGACAACCAAGACAAGTTTTTGGATTTAATGGAACGTGCTTCCATCGCGTTTCAAGATGCCGGAATGGCCGACAAATGGCCTTTGTTTGATAACAAATGGAAAAAACACCTGAATAACGGTGATGCCTCATCTGTTATCTATGAGCTTGAAAAATCAGTGTTATCAATCACTGCAACCGAAAAGGAATAGTTATAATGTCAGCCAAAAGCCCAAAATATTTGAGCACAAAACAGGTGGCTGATATTTTGGGCATTTCCCAGGTCACAGCGCGAAGGTGGCGCATTGAAAAGAAAGGCCCACCCTACCAAAAAATAGGATGGCTCTGTAAATACGAAGTTAAAGCATTTTACAAGTGGATCGAGCAAAAATGTGTCATCGCTGATGGAGATTAGAGCCAAAAACAAATAGCGCAAAGCGCTTCAAAGACAAGGGGGAAAAATGCGAACATTCTTTGAAAGAATATGCATAACGCTTTGGATCATATGGGGTTTATTGGCTTTTGGCTTTATTATAGCTGGTATATTTAATTCGTGGGAATTGTCTTGGAAGAATATAACAATGTTTTTTGGTTGGTTTTCATTTCTTGGGGTATCTGTATCTCTTTT
>CAILUB010000204.1 GCA_903837305.1 uncultured Cytophagaceae bacterium | reverse complement strand
CAGGTTGGATTTCTCAACACCAAGAAATGATGACAAACAAGGAGCCTATCGGTCGTCCTCGTCAAATCTACGTAGGTTCTCCTGCACGTGCATTTGTCGATATGGCGAAAAGATAGATTCTCATGAGATAATTTTAAAAGCCTCCATAACTGGGGGCTTTTTTGTTTTACGGGGAGATTCGGCCTAGCTTTGTATCCATATGCGAATACTATTTTTTCTTCTTATTTGTTTTTCTGTAAGCGCTCAGGTCCAAAAAGGGCAGGCGTCTTTCTATTCAAATCGATTGAAAGGACATCGGACGAGTAATGGGGAGAAATATAATCCAGCTAAATTCACAGCAGCGCATCGGAAACTACCGTTTAATACCTGGGTGGAGGTGTATATGCCCAAAACAAAGAAGACCACCTTCGTTCGAATCATCGACCGAGGGCCACATAGCCGCAAGCGAATTATTGATGTATCGAGAGCTGCGGCCAAAGATTTGGGATTAATTCCCTACGGTTTTTCAACGGTACACATTAAACCGGTGACCGAGAAGTCTAGGATTGATTCCTTGAATGCTATGGAATCTGCAGAAATTTATGAGTTTGAACCGAAATCCGCCACGTCGGATTCGCTTTTACAAAATCCACAATAAGGGGATTCATTTGTTCTTGCTTCGACCACTCGGGTTGCAAGTATAATTCCGCCGATTCAGGTAGTTTTTCTGCCCATTCTTGTGCCCATGGGATATCAGAAGGGTGATTTACTACGACTTTAAGTTCGTTCGTAAGGGCTAAAATACCCTCATTAGGTGCCTTGAATTTTTTAGGGGAGAAACAGATCCAATCCCAAGTCCCTGTAATGGCCGTTGCTACGCCGGATGTTTCGATATGGGTTCTGAATCCTGCTGTTTGTAAAGCTTCTGTTAGAGGACCTAAATCGTGCATCAAAGGTTCGCCACCTGTAATGACTACTAAACGGCCAGGATTTCCTAAAGCTTCTGCGACTAATGTTTCTACCGTTTTTACTGGATGGGTATCTATCGGCCAAGATTCCTTCACATCGCACCAATGACAACCCACGTCACAACCGCCTAATCGAATGAAATAGGCAGCTTGTCCCTGGTATTTACCTTCCCCTTGCAGGGTATAAAAAGATTCCATTACTGGATAGGTAAATTCGGCTCTTTTTACGGTGGTTTTTATATCTTTGGGGTCGGATTGCATTTGGACTTCAATTGAATCACAAAATTAAGTCTAGAATTGTAATTTAACTAATCGATGAATCCAACAAACGCAAAAAATCGACTATTTCTTGCATTAGGGCTAATGAGCATAGTTTGCTTGTTATCCGCTTGTTGGTCAGCACGTTGCCCTCATAAAACGTGTCGTGTAAAGGTCGAGCATCGCCATGGGGTAAGTTATTATCGCCCTAATGTAGCTCTTTCTTGGATGTGGACACCTCGATATAAGCATATTAGAGCCGAGCAAACTAAAAAGAAACCCAGATGAAGCAAACCATGGTATTTTCTGCGGGCGCTCTGAATCAATTGCCTTTAGACTGGGAGGGAAATCGCCAGCGTATTTTAGCGGCTATTGTTCAAGCTTCTGCTGAAGGCTCCACTCTTTTGTGTTTGCCTGAATTATGTATTTCAGGCTATGGCTGTGAGGATCAATTTCTGGCCCCATTTACAGCAGTAAAATCTTGGGAATCGCTAGAAACGATCGCTTCAGAAGTTTCGGAAATGGTAGCTGTCGTTGGTTTAGCTTTACCTTTTGAAGGAGATTTATATAATGTCTCTGCCATTTTAGCGCAGGGTAAAATACAAGCCTTGATCCCTAAACAATTTTTGGCGGATGATGGCGTCCATTACGAACCGCGTTGGTTTACACCTTGGCCTCGAGGGCGCCGAGCTTCCTACAATGGAATTCCTTTAGGAGATTACCGAATACATTTTGCTGGAATAACTTTAGGTATAGAGATTTGCCAAGATGCTTGGGAAGGGGAGAAACGACCGGCCTATGATTTAGCTCGACGTGGCGTTTCGGTGATTTGTAATCCAACTGCCTCCCATTTTGCATTTGGTAAAGCTGAAATTAGAAAGTCATTAACCCTAGAAGGTGCTAAAATTATTAATGGTGCCTATCTGTTTGCTAACTTATTAGGTAACGAAGCAGGTCGCATCATCTTTGATGGGGATGCTTATATTGCGCATGAGGGTTCAATTATAGCCCAAACACCACGTTTCTCTTACCAGGATTTTACTTTAGTTTCCCACGAAATTACTTTAGATAAAAGAGAAGAAAGTGGAGATGATGTGGTGGCCTTTGAAATTCATATACCCGAAATGCATTCCATAAAAACTTCCGAAGTCCCGGCTTGGGAAAGTTCAGAAACAAAAAAAGAGGAAGAGTTCTCATACGCCGTAGCCTTAGGTTTATTTGATTATTTACGTAAATCTCGCTCGCAAGGGTGGGTTTTATCCCTTTCTGGTGGTGCAGATTCTTCTGCCATTGCTTCACTTTGTGCGTTGAGTATTCAGTATGCGACAGCAGAATTAGGCTGGGAAGGTTTGAAGCAAAAGCTGAATTACATTCCTTTGACTACTTCAGATAAGGTGATGTCTCAATTATTAACAACCATTTATCAGGGAACGGTTAATTCCTCCCAAAACACGCGCGATTCTGCCCGTGAATTAGCGGAGTGGATCGGTACGCAACATTATGTGATCGAAATTGATTCGATTGTACAAGGTTACCGTGATTTAATAGAAGGTGCGATAGGGCGACCATTAACCTGGGAACATGACGATATTACTCTTCAAAACGTACAAGCCCGTGTCCGTGCCCCAAGTGCCTGGATGCTCGCTAATATTAAAAATGCCCTATTACTTGCTACCTCGAATCGTTCGGAGGCGAGTGTGGGTTATGCAACAATGGACGGCGATACCTCGGGTTCGATTTCGCCTATTTCAGGGATTGATAAGAGTTTTGTGCGGACTTGGCTGATCTGGTTAGAAGCCCAGGGCTTTAAAGGACTCCATTTAGTGAATAGTTTAGAGCCGAGCGCGGAATTGCGTCCCCTTTCTGAAAAGCAGGTGGATGAGGAGGATTTAATGCCTTATCCGATCTTGAATACGATTGAGCGATTAGCATTCTATGAATTAATGTCGCCGCATGACTGTTTAGAAGAGGTCAATAAACGCTATGGAACTATTTTTGCCAAAGAAAAACTAGAAGAATTCGTTCGTCGATTCTTCCGTCTTTGGGCCAGGAATCAGTGGAAAAGAGAGCGCTATGCTCCCGGATTCCATGTGGATGATTATAGTTTAGATCCAAAGAGTTGGTTACGTTTCCCGATTTTATCTGCGGGATTAGAAAAAGATGTATAAACAAAACACGAATAAGTAGATGTTATTAGTAGTGGATGTAGGGAACACGGATATCGTGTTTGGTTTTTACGAAGATAAAACCTGGAAAGCAGTTTTGAGAACGCCTACGCACCAGCCTTGGAGCGCGAATGGGGTGGTGAATTGGATTAAGAAAGAATGGGCTTCGAAAGATTTAGGGGAAACCTTACCTTCTTTGGCCTTAATCTCCTCCGTAGTACCCTCGATTTCACCTCAAATCCAACGTGGATTAGCCTTATGGTTAGGCTATTCGCCGGCTCTTATGCGACCTAAATTATATGAGACCTTAGCTATTCAGGTGATTGTGCCGGATGAAATTGGTTCCGATTTAGTAGCTAATGCGGTGTATGCGCATGAAAATTATAAGTCAAATGTATTGATCGTGGATTTTGGAACGGCCTTAACTTTCACCTTAGTCAACGCGACGGGTAAAATGGAAGGAGTTTCCATTGCTCCAGGATTAAAGACGGCAGTTAAATCTTTATTCTCCCAAACTGCCCAGTTACCAGAAGTTCCACTCGAAATGCCGGAATTTAATCTAGGAACCGATACCGTTTCTGCGATTCAAGCTGGAATTCTATGGGGCTATGTGGGGATGGTTAAAGAAATGATCAGCCGGGTAAAAGAAGATAAAAAAGGGGATTTGAAGGTAGTAGCCACAGGTGGTTTATCCTCCATTTTAACCCCATTAGCCTCTTATTTCGATGAGGTAAATAAATTAATAACCTTAGAAGGTCTGCGTATCATTGCAGAGCGTTTAAAAGCCTAAGACGATGGTTCCGAAAGAACAAGGATACTTTTTTCCTGCCGAATGGCATCCGCACCTAGCTACTTGGATCACTTTTCCGCACAACGATCATTCGTGGCAAGAAGAAAAGCTAGGGCAGATGTATCCAGAATATTTTGCCTTAATTAAGGCGATTTCACAAGGGGAACAGGTGCGAATTAATGTGAATTCATCGGAGTTGAAATTATTCGTTGAAAGTCAACTACCTGTCTATGGTATAGATTCTAGCAAGATTGAGTTTAATGTTCAACCCACCAATGATGCGTGGTGCCGCGATCACGGACCAGCCTTTTTAGTGAAAGAAGGTGCTTCAGATCGCTTAGCAGTAGATTGGGAATACAATGCCTGGGGTGGGAAATATCCCCCTTTTTCGGATGACAATGCTTTGCCAGCAACCATTGCGATGCGCTTATCTCTACCTTCCGTTTCACCAGGTATCATCATGGAAGGTGGATCGGTGGACTTTAATGGGGCTGGGACGGTGTTAACGAGTCGTTCTTGTTTATTGAATAAGAATCGAAATCCACACCTGAGCCAAGATCAGATTGAAACTTATTTAATGAATTACTATGGCGTTTCACAGGTGCTTTGGGTGTCTGATGGAATTGTGGGTGATGATACCGATGGCCATATTGATGATACAGTCCGTTTTGTGAATGCAAATACGGTGATTGCGATGGTAGAGCCGAACGAGGAGGATGAGAATCATGCGGTTTTGGCGGCTAATTTAGCCGAGTTGAAACAGATGACACTTTTGGATGGTTCGCCTTTGCGAATTGTCGAGATTCCCATGCCAGATGCGGTGGTCATCGATGGGTTTAGGGCTCCAGGTTCGTATGCGAATTTTTACATCTGTAATGCAGGAGTTTTAGTACCTATTTTTGATTGTCCACAAGATGAAATTGCTTTAGGCATACTACGTACCTTATTTACGGATCGTCCGGTCATTGGATTGTCTGCCCGGGAGATTATTTGGGGACAGGGTAGTTTTCATTGTTTGACCCAGCAAGAACCAGCGCCGTGCGTATAATTACTATTCTTTTCTTGATTAGTCTGTTTTCGTTCTCCTGCGCACGGAAGCCATTAACACAAAAGCCTTTGGTTAAGGATTTATCGATTTCAGACAATAAAAACGTTCGGGTTTCTTTAAAATCCTTATCTGTACTTAAGACGCAGGAGATTTTAGGTGATGAGTTGTTATTAGTGGGTGCGGTAGGTATTATCGAGGATAGAAAATTGAAGCCAGTTCAGGTATTTTCCTCATATCTGGGGAAGGTGAAGAGGGGACAGGTCATCCGTTTAGATACAATTAAAGCGCTAGAGTTACGTTTACAATCGGGCCAAAAAGCTAGTTTCCAACTTTCCCTCTTCGAAATCGAAGACTACCAGCCCACGAAAAAATGGGTGAATCGTTTTAATTCGGTGAGTGGGGTATTGGCTTTGCCTTTGGCCTTAACTTCCGCCGAAAATCCAGTAGCCTGGTTTTTATGGGGAATGAAAGCTGGTTCCTTAGGTCTCGATTGGGTCAGTGAGTTAGATATGAAAGACCTACTGGGGGTCTCTGAGACGCAATGGGACTATGAAACTGTTTCACCTTCTTTTCGTAATGGAAAATGGTTAGGTGGTCGAAAATTCATTGATGCTTACGAATACCGGTATCAGATTCAAATTAACGTAGATTAACCGTTAATGTCCGGGATTATTCGTAATTTTGTTAGCTTATTTTTAAGAATGAAGGATTTAAAATTTATTATTGGATTAGTCTTGTGTTTGCCTTTTGCGATTTTTGCGCAGAGTGCATCGCCTATTCAGATTGGTCCTAAAAAGATATCGGCTGAAAGTTTTCTGCAAGTGTTCAAACCTCTTGTGGAGTCTGATAGCATCACGAAGGACAATCAAGCCGATTTTTTATCTGATTACATCGATTACCAGCTGAAGATCGTAGCGGCCGAACAGGAAAAGCTAGCAGATCAGCCTGACTTTAAAGAGGAATATGCAAGTTTTAGAAAGGAATTAGCTACACCTTATTTGGTCGATATGCCTACTTTGGATTTGTTAGTAAAGCAGGCCTACCAGCGGATGAAGGAGGAGAAAAAGGTGAGCCAAATCTTGGTGAAATTAGGAGAGAATGCGACCCCAGCCGATACGCTAGTAGCTTTTCAAAAAATGGAGAATATTTTCCAAAAATTAAAAGCAGGAGAAGATTTCGCAGCTCTCGCAACCCGCTTTTCTGAGGATGAAATGTCCGCTGCTAAAGGGGGTGTTTTAGGGTATATCACCTCCTTACAGACAGATTATGATTTTGAAAATGCCATTTATTCTATTGGAATAGGAGAATACTCGAAGCCCTTTAGAACATCTAGCGGTTACCATATCGTTAAAGTGTTAAATCAACGACCTAATTCAGGTAAGATTCGTTTAGCCCATATCATTGTGTCAGCGGCCGTAGATGCGCCCACTGCTTTGCAAGTAGAGGCTAAAAAGAAAATAGAGCAAGTGGAAGCCTATCTTAAGGCGGGGGAAAGTTTTGAATTAGTTTGTAAGAATTATTCAGAAGATCCTTATTCAAGAGGGCGTGGTGGAGAGATTAGACGTTGGTATTTTTCTTCTGATTTGAGTGAGGAATTGCAAGATGCCTTGTTTGGATTAGAGCGTTTAGGAGATCTTTCCAAGCCAATTCGAACAAATTTAGGCTGGCAATTATTTAAGCTATTGGATAAAAAACCCCTTTTGACATATGAAGATATGTCAGAGTTTATCAAGCAAAAAGTATTGACAGATGCGGATCGCCAAGGTTTGATCAAACAAGCGTTTATGAAGCGTGTTCGCGTGGAGAATAAAGTAATTGTACAAGAGGCAACTAAGAAGGCTGCATTCGAGCGAATGAATGTGGAAAGAACGGGGTCTGAGCCATTCTTACAAGAGCCTATTTTTTCTGTCTTAGATAAAAAATATACGGTAGGTGATTTTTATTCACACGTTCAGGCTCAGCAAAAGAGACGCATAAAATCGCTCGGTTATTTGCCTGTGGTTTCAGAGCAATCGTATTTAGATGAGTTGATTGAAAAAGAAACATTGAATGCGGAGGAAGCGAATTTAGAAATTAAGTATCCGGCATTTAAAGAGCAAATGGCTGACTTCTTAGAGGGAAGCTTATTTAGTAAAATGACTGATCGAGAAATATTTGAAAAATCGTTGGATTCTCTTTCACAGGCTAAGTTTTATCAAGCAAATCTAGCTCAATTTGCCATGCCAGCCCGTTTGGAGGCAAAATTGGTTGTGGCTAATTCACAGAAAATATTGAAGGAGGCTTTGGATTTATTAAAATCGACGCCTTATCCTATGAATAAAAAATTAGGGGACATCTTATTTACATTAAACGAATCCAAGGTAGAGGAAGCCTCCTCTAAGTTATTAGCTGAGTTATTTGTCACAATGGCGAAGAACGTTGACTATGTCGTGGAAGTTTCAGGACACCGAGATGCATCTGAAGCAGACAGTCTTTCGGAAGCCAGAATTAATAAGGTGGTTGCGTATTTAGCCTCGAAAGGAATTTCATCACACCGCATTATTCAAAAAGACGAAGCGAATTTAAAATCAGCCTCGAAAACAGTCAAGACAAAAAATGCACGCGTTTCCTTCCGATTCTTTTCTTCGAGTATGGACGATGTAGTAAAGCGTTTTAATGCATTGAAACCGGAGAGTTTGGAAGCTAGGGAAGGCTATTTTAAAAAGGGTTCTTCGCCTGTAATAGATGCAATTGAGTGGAAAGTAGGTCCTAAGAATTATGAGGGTGCAGGTAAGTTTGCTTTTGTGGAAGTAAAGAAGGTGGAAGCCGAGCGTTCACGTTCGTTTGAGGAAGCTAGAGGATTAGTGATTCGGGCTTTGCAAGCACGTCTAGAGAAAGATTGGGTGGCTAAATTAAAGCAACAATATCCAGTTGAGATAAACCAGATTGAATTAGAAAAATTACTGAAATAATAGAAATATGAAATTGACTCGTTGGGTTTTAAGTTGGTGTTTGGTTTTAGGGAGTTTGTCTGCATTTGCGCAAGATGAAGCAAATAAAAGTGTACTGGATCGCATTATTGTGAAGGTAGATAATTACTTCATTTTGAAGTCTGAAGTAGAAAATCAATACCAGCAGTATATAACAAGTGGTCAGCCAAATACACCTAATCGCTGTCAAATTCTAGAGGGTATTGTCGTTAACAAATTAATGCTCGCTAAGGCAGAAATTGATTCAGTTATCGTGGACGATAAACGAATTGAAGCAGAATTAACTAGCCGTATGGATCAAATGGAAGGCCAATATGGGTCTGCTAAAAATATCGTAGAGGCTTATGGAAAATCGATTGCTACCTTAAAGGAGGAATTGCGTTCTAGTTTAAAAGAGCAATTGACTGGTCGTAAAATGCAAGATAAAATTACGGATGAAGTTAAGATCACTCCTAAAGAAGTGGCGGCTTTTTTTAATGAGATTCCTCGCGATTCTTTACCTTACTTGCCTGCAGAGGTAGAGATAAGTCACATAATTCGTCTTGCTAAGCCTAATAAGAACCAGAAAGAAGAATTGTATTCGAAGTTGTTAGAATTCCGTCGCCGTGTAGAGAAAGGGGAAAGTTTTGAGGATTTGGCCAAAGTTCATTCAGAGGATTTAGGTTCTGGAAAAGTGGGTGGAGATTTAGGATTTGCGAAACGTGGTGCAATGGTGGCTCCTTTTGAGGCTGCAGCCTTACGATTGAAACCGAATCAAATGTCAGAGGTAGTTGAATCAGAATTCGGATTTCACTTAATACAATTATTGGAAATTAGAGGTCAAGAATACCACGCACGTCATATTTTATTAAGACCTGACTATCAAAAATTAGACTTAACTGATCCTACAAAATTCCTGGATAGCATTCGTGTTTTAGTTCAACGTGATTCTACTACGTTCGAACTAGCAGCTAAAGATTTTTCTGAAGATAAGCTTACTCAGGATGCAGGTGGCGTTATGATGGACATGTCCACCGGTGGGAATCGATTAGCCTATGATGGAACCATGGATCCGGCCTTATTCTTTGCTATTGATTCTATGAAGGTAGGTACCATTTCGCCTCCAATTCCTTATCGAACAGATGATGGGCGCTCAGCAGTTAGAATTCTCTTTTTAAAAGCAAAGCATCCGCCTCATTTTGCTAATCTTAAAGATGATTATCAAAAGTTAGCACAAATCACCCTTTCTCGTAAAAAGAACAACGCTATTGAAAAGTGGTTCATGAAGGCAAAAGACGATGTATTTATCTTTATTGATGAGGAATATAAAGATTGTCGGATATTAGAGAGTGTGCAGCAAGAATAATAGAGATTAGAGATTAGAGATAATAGAGTAGAGAGTATAGATTAGAGATTAGAGATAATAGAGTAGAGAGTATAGATGTAAAGCATAGAGCATAAAGCATAAAGTATAAATTTGGAATCAAAAAAAGCGGCATAGACCGCTTTTTTTGATGAGTATATTTCTGAAATAATCGGCGAAGCCGATTCCAACACTATGCTCTATTATCTCTAATCTATAATCTAATTACACAGCGACAGGCGCCTTAATCCCCGGATAGGGATCATATCCTTCCAGCGTAAAGTCTTCGTAGTTGAAATCCAAAATATCCTTCACCTCTGGATTGATCTTCATCGTAGGTAATGCGCGTGGAGTTCTAGTTAATTGTAGTTCCACTTGTTCCATGTGATTGCTGTAAAGGTGGGTATCGCCACCTGTCCATACAAAATCGCCTAATCCTAGATCACATACTTGTGCGATCATCATCGTCAACAGGGCATAAGAAGCGATGTTGAAAGGTACTCCTAAGAAAACATCTGCGGAGCGTTGGTATAATTGGCATGAAAGTTTTCCGTTTGCCACATAGAACTGAAAGAAAGCGTGACAAGGCATTAAAGCCATTTTAGGCAGATCTGCCACGTTCCAAGCACTTACAATGATGCGACGGGAGTCAGGATTCTTTTTTAATGTTTCAACAGCCTCTTTGATTTGGTCGATCACCACACCATTAGCACCTTCCCAGCTTCTCCATTGCTTTCCGTAAACAGGACCCAGGTCGCCATTTTCGTCTGCCCATTCATCCCAAATGCGCACACTGTGTTCGGTTAAATAGCCAATATTTGTTTCGCCTTTCAAGAACCATAATAGTTCGTGAATGATCGACTTTAAGTGTGTTTTCTTGGTAGTCACTAAAGGAAAGCCTTCTTCTAGGTTAAAGCGCATCTGGTAACCAAAAACACTCGTCGTTCCCGTACCTGTACGATCGGATTTGAAGGTGCCGTTTTCCTTAATGTGGGTTAATAAATCTAAGTAAGCTTGCATATTAGGCGTCGAATTTTTCTCCGTTTAAAACTAAGGTATGAGTGATGGTTGAGCTAGGCTCTAATTGAGCGGTGGCGGAACAGTATTTGTCCATCGACATTTGAATCGCTTTTAGCGCTTTAGCACCGTCTATTTGGCCTTTTAATTCAAATTGGATGTTGATTTGACGGAAGGGTGTTTTCTCCGTTCCTTCGATCTTTTCGCGATCGCCT
>CAILUB010000203.1 GCA_903837305.1 uncultured Cytophagaceae bacterium | reverse complement strand
GCTGTTCTCTGGCAAAGGCGTCAACTGTGGCGCGTTCCTTACCGCCTACAACCCGCAGGGAACCATCCAGTCCGATGCGGCCAACGCACAGGGACACGCCGAACTTGCCAGCATGCTTCAGGAGCTGAATCTCCAGGCAATCGAAGGCTCCGGCAGCGAAGAAGGTACTGAATGGCCTGCAGAGAAAAGCTACTTCGCTTTGGGCCTAGCCCTGGAGCCTGCAAAAGCCATTGGCATCCACTTTGACCAGGACGCCATTGTCTGGGTCGGACCAGACGCTCTTCCTCAGCTCATCTTGCTGCGCTAACCCTTTTTTGGTCTGGCCGACCAAAGGGCTGGGGGGAGTTGATCCAGATTGCCGCCCCCGACAAATCGTCAAATGCGGCTAAACAGGAGTATTTCATGAACAACATAAAAAATAAGAAGTCCGAACGATTTGAATGTGAACTAGTACGGTCTGATTCATACATAGAAACCCTAGAAATCAAACCGATTGAAGTACAGGGTTACGGCTTAGAACTTCTGATTAAGACAAAGCTGCTGACAGCGAAGAATCCAAATGAAAACCACTACAAATCTAGAACCTGCATTGACCGCTCGAGTCTCTTGGAACTTCACGCTGTCATAGAAAAGTTCTTGAAAGCATCGGCAAGCTCATTAACTGAGCCCTCCTTGTAGTAATCTCTTAAAGTTGATAATTGATTTCGGGTAGCTCTTTTCGGTTCAGGATTACCTGGTGTATCGCCAGGATGGCTTTTCGCTCTCTCTGTGCCTTGCAGGCCAGATAGGGGGAAGCTGTCAACCTCCTCAGCCGGCTTCGAAGGCTTGACAGATTCCCCCTATCTGTCCTTCAAGTCGAGCAATGCGATGTAAGAGTGACTATTAGAGCTACCCACCCCTTTTATTGGAGATAGATTTGTGAAACGGTTTTCAGTACAAGCTATCCGTCAAGCTTTAGTAGGTACAGGCAACCTACGAACACGCATCTCAGACAGGATAGAAGAACTAGATCCGTACGACCGATTCGCAGCAAGAAAATTTAAAGAAATTTTTGACGATGAAGCGTTAAAAGGTTGGCTACAGATTCAGAAATTATTTTCTGGAATCCCAAAAATCACAGCACTTGAAAATACTTGGTCAGTTGTTGCGCATAACCCAGAATTGGTTGCATTAATGCTACGTGGCGTAGCACTTGAAAAAGACAAAGTCGCAATATCAAGATCCAGGAAGCTTTTTAAGCTTACTGAAATAGAAACTGCAGAGGATACTTTTAGTTTTTGGGTTCTAAACGGCGATTTCACAAAATTACCTAACTTACTAGAAGCCACAGGCTTTTCAAAAATCGTAAGAGTACGGTGGAGCTTGGCTAAAAAAATCAACGAAAACGTAACAAGCTATAGCGAATTATTAAAGATTGCATCAGCTGTCGAGGACTTCCCTGCAAAAGAAGCAAACAAGTTTTTCATAGAAGCGATTAATCATTTAAACCACTCTATAAACAAAATAACGCAAGATGAAGCGACTTGTTTCAATAAAGAAGAAATGAGCGTTTTTTCCTATCAAAAGGATCTTATTCCATTCGTTTATGAAGATACAAAAAGAACTGGACAGGAAAGCGCTATTTCAATTGAAAAGCTTCAAATTTCCTATCGTAGAAATGTTGATCTAACTACTGACATTCTTAATCGATTAGCCCAAAGGGACTGGAAAGCAGCTGGGGCATCGGCAGAAAAAATTCAAGTTGGCAGAACTGCAGAGTTAGCTGTAAAAAAGGTTGTGCCATCAGCAGAACATATTGTCGAAATTACCAATGTGTCAACCTTCAACGACTGGGAAGCCATGTCGGATAAAGGATATGAAGTAATTTTGGGTTTATTTCCAAAGGGTTCAATAAAAAAACATTGGACTTACACATCTAAGGAAATAATAAAAAAATTAAAAGATGAATCGCTTGAGGAAAAAAAACTTACGCAAGCAGATATCTTGCATTTAAATAAGTCATGGAGCACTGAGGATAAAGCGGCACTAATCCAATCTCAGAAGTTTATGGTGATTAACCCAGATTCTCCAGTTTGGAAGATGCAGTCATTAAAGACTCTACTGCATTCAGCATCCGTAAGAGAAGAAGAAAAAGCAGAAAAATTTCTAGTAGCACACTTGGAAACTATTTCCGGTGCTGACGAAGTACTTGCAAGCATTATTTCAATCAATAATAAAAAAACTAGTGAAATACTAAAAAGCTTCATGGACAAATGGATTGGGTACTTGAAAAGAGAAGGAATTAGTGCAGGCAATTGGAATGAACTAATTGCCCGTAAAGTGGGAACTACCAACTGGTTGATAGCCAAAGAAAAATTCCTAATTGAAAATGCAAATATTGAGCAAGTACTTTATGCTATACAAGTGAGCTCGGAAAATAGACTATTAGAAGATTTCAAAAAATTAGCTATAGAAATTTTTCAGAACATTAAAATAATCTCTGAAATACAAGCGAAGAAAATAATTTCAGCACTAAGAAACGATCCTACGTTCATTAATCTTCTTGGGCCTCATTTAAACAGTAATGTCATAAAGAAAATAGTAGAACTATCAGAGGTAAACAGCTCTAATGATGTAATCAAAAAACTGTATGAAGTTGTAAAAGAAGAATATAAAGTCAGCCTGTGGCAGATGCAAATAAACCACGTTACAAAAGCTCAGAACCTTATTGAGCTCAGCATAGAGGGCATCAATAAAGGCTACAGATCAGAATGGCAACATCGATGGAAGCACGTTGCTGGTAGCGTAGAAGAAAGAGCAAGAGCTTTAGC
>CAILUB010000202.1 GCA_903837305.1 uncultured Cytophagaceae bacterium | reverse complement strand
GGTTCAGCCATTAAAATCGTCCGCTAATTATGAAGATAGCTAACTACGCGGTAAAGAATTACCAATTTACGCTCACGATGTTTTTGATGGTCGTGGTCGTGGGGATTGTCACGATTATGACGATGCCCCGGGCGGAAGATCCGGATATGAATGCCCCCCAATTCCCTATTATCGCTGTTTACCCGGGTACAAGTCCGGATGACATGGAGGAACTAGTGGTGAAACCGGTCGAGAAAAGATTGTACGAACTGGAAAATGTACGCAAGATTAATACGACGATTAGTGATGGCCTAGCGGTGTTCGCGGTCTATTATAAATACGGCGTGAACGTGGACGAGAAATACTCCGAGGTTGTTCGAGAATTGAACAGCATTAAAGGAGAATTACCTAAAGAGGTCATCAAACTCGAGGCTCAGAAAGCCACGCCATCCGGCACGAACGTGTTGCAGATGGCGCTGATTTCGAACAATGCGTCTTTGAACCAATTAAAAATCACGGCCGAACGTCTTCAAGAGGATCTGGAGAAAGTCACTGCCTTGAAGAAAGTGACGATTTCTGGCTTGCCCGAATCGCAGGTGAGGATCGAGTTGAACATCGAAAAGATGGCCCCGATGCAGGTCTCGCCAGACCGTGTGTTGCAAGCAATCCAAAGCGAAATTGCGAACATCCCTGGAGGAAGTATCGTGGAGAACACGAAGTCCTACAACATCCTGACATCCGGCAATTACCAAAACATCGACGAAATCAAAAATACGATCGTCTTCTCGTATCAAGGGAAAAACGTGTTATTAACGGATGTGGCCAAAGTCTATTTCGACTACGCCCCTGAAAATCACATCACACGTTTGAACCAGAACCGCTGTCTATTCGTGACGGCCGCCCAAAAATCCGGCGAAAACATCGCGAAAACTCAGGCCGCCTACGAGCCGGTGATCGCCCAATTCAAGAAAACCTTACCGAAGAACATCGACTTAGTCGTAAATTTCGACCAAGCCGAAAACGTCAATACCCGCCTTAGCGGCCTATTGAAGGACTTTATCATCGCCATTTTATTGGTCGCATTGACTTTATTACCGCTCGGTTTGCGCGCGGCATCCATCGTGATGATTTCGATCCCGCTATCCTTAGCGATCGGAATTATTCTGTTGAACATCATGGGCTACAGCCTGAACCAGCTGAGTATTGTGGGTTTAGTCGTAGCACTGGGACTTTTAGTGGATGACAGCATCGTGGTGGTAGAGAATATTGAGCGCTGGATGCGCGAGGGCCATAGCCGATTAGACGCCACCTTAAAGGCGACGAATCAGATCGGGATGGCGGTTTTAGGTTGCACGGTGACCTTGATTATTGCCTTTTTGCCCTTGGTCTTTTTACCAGAGGCGTCTGGCGAATTCATCCGCAGTCTTCCGATGGCTGTGATTTTCTGTATCGTAGCTTCTTTAGTGGTTTCGTTGACGGTAGTTCCGTTTTTATCGAGCCGCATTCTGAAATCCCATCAGGGAAATCCAGAGGGAAATCTATTCATGCGTGTGTTGAAAAAGCTGATTTCGGGTTCGTATTCTCGTTTGTTAGATTGGGCAATTATTCGCCCTAAAACGACTTTACTGATCGCCCTTGTCATCTTTGTGGCTTCGTTGCGACTCTTCCCAGTCGTAGGATTTAGCCTTTTCCCGGCGTCTGAAAAACCGCAGTTTATGGTCAATATTTTCAGCCCCTTGCAGTCGAATATGGCCTATACGGATTCAGTTTCCAAACTGATCGAAAGCGATCTGCGCAAGCTGCCCGAAGTAAAATACGTCTCTGCAAATGTGGGCAAAGGAAATCCACGTATCTATTATAATGCGATTCCGCTGAATGACAGAACTGATTATGGCAACTTGTTCGTCCAATTACAGGATGACCTAGGTGCAGACGAGAAAATCAACCTGATCGAGAAATTGCGTACAAAGTACACGAATTATCCTGCTGCTACTATTGAAGTGAAAAACTTCGAGCAAGGCCCGCCAGTGGTGGCACCCATAGAGGTCCGTATTTTAGGAGATAATGTAGACACTTTACGTCAAATCGCCAGCCGGGTAGAAACCATGTTGAAGAACACGAAAGGCACGATTTACGTGAAAAATCCGTTGAAAAACCTCAAATCAGACATTAAATTCGACATCGACAAGGAGAAAGCAAGCATGTTGGGAATCCCGACGGTCAGCATCGACCGGATGATTCGCTTAGTGGTAGCGGGTTTTGATCTAGGCAAAATGACAGACAAAGAGGGTAAAGAATATGCCATCGTAGTTTCTAAGCCGCATCCGAAGCACCCTAGCCTGGAAGTATTCGATAACCTGTATGTGAATAATGTGCAGGGAACGGCCATTCCGTTGAGTCAGGTGGCTTCGTTCAGATTGCAAACTTCCCCCGTCAGCATTAGTCACTTGAATAAGAATCGTTTGGTGTCTGTGAGTTCGTTTGTGGAGAAAGGATTTTTGAACAACGAGGTGATTGCAGAGACCGAAAAGAGTCTCTCGAAGATCGCCTTGCCTGCTGGATACCACTTCGAGATGGGTGGTGAAGTGGAGAGTAAGAATGAGAGTTTTGGCGGGTTTGGGACGATCATTTTAGTGACGATTTTCTTCTTTATCGCGGTATTAATTCTCGAGTTTGGGACTTTTAAAAGTACCCTGATCGTACTTTCGGTAATTCCATTGGGCATTGTGGGGGCCCTTTTAGCACTTTGGTTTACGGGAACGCCGCTTTCCTTTGTGGCGACGGTGGGACTTATTGCACTCGCAGGTATTGAGGTGAAAAATACCATCTTGTTGGTAGATTTCACGAACCAGCTACGCGCAGAAGGTATGCCAATGGAGCAAGCCATCCGCGAGGCCGGTGAGGTGCGTTTCTTACCGATTATCTTAACTACGTTGACGGCAATCGGTGGATTAATTCCCATCGCCATTTCTACGAATCCCCTAATTTCACCTCTTGCGATCGTGATGATCGGTGGACTTATTAGCTCCACCCTCCTATCTCGCATCGTGACCCCGGTGGTTTACAAATTAA
Source organism: uncultured Cytophagaceae bacterium (assembly GCA_903837305.1). GTDB lineage: Bacteria > Bacteroidota > Bacteroidia > Cytophagales > Spirosomataceae > Aquirufa. The sequence goes on along the minus strand of CAILUB010000202.1, from coordinate 10,916 downwards.
TCCCACCAAGGATATGACTTTGAGCACGATTTTACTACTTCCGCAACTGATTATTGGTTCGTATACGTCCAAAGGCAACCCCGGCATCGAGGTGTTCAATTGGGATGCGAAGACAGGTAAAGCTTCCAAAAGCTATACATTAAACTCTCCTGCGGCGTCCTACCAGGCTATTTCAGGGGATTACCTTTTCTCCGTTTCGGAAGAAGGCGACGGCAAGGCGAGCGTTTCCTCTTTTCAAATGCGCAATGGAAAATACGAGGCCATAAACACCGAATTAAGTCGCGGCGATCACCCTTGCTTCATTCTGTACCGCGAGAAGTCTCAAACGGTTTATACCGCGAATTATTCGGGTGGTAGTGTGAGCGTTTTTCAAACGTCAAATGGCAGACTGAAGCCCCTATCCCAATACATCGCCTACACAGGTTCCAGCCTAAACAAGGACCGCCAAAACAACGCCCACGCTCACATGGTCGCTCTTTCTCCTGATCAAAATACGTTATTTGTGACGGATTTAGGCTCGGACAAGATCTATGCGCACCGCATTTTAGCAAACGGGCTTTTAGAAGAAAGTCGCGCAGAAATAGCCCTTACCCCCGGAAACGGTCCACGCCACATTCGCTTTAATGCGAAAGGCGATCGCGCTTATTTATTGAATGAATTGAGTTCGGATGTAGATGTGTTCGCGGTGAAAGGTTCGCAATTAGAAAAGATTCAAAGCATCCCCGCAGATACATCAGCCACTAAAGTGAAAGGCTCCGCGGATATCCATATTTCGCCGAACGGCCAATGGCTTTTGGCCTCTAACCGCATCTCGAGCAATCAAGTTGTGGTATTTAAGATCGAAGCAGATGGAAAATTAACGCGAATATTTCACCAAAACGTGGCCAAAATTCCCCGCAACTTCACCTTCGATCCTTCGGGTAAGTTTGTGTTAGTGGCGAGTCAAGAAGAAGACCGCGTACAGGTGTTTCACTTCGACGACAAAACAGGATCACTAACGGACAGCCACCAAGATATCTTTGTCAAATCACCCGTTAGCTTGCTAATTCGCTAATCGCCTTCACTAATACGTCGAGCTCTTTCAGGGTCGTGAAGACATTAGGGGTAATTCTGCACCCATGGATGTTTCCTCCGTCGATGGCCACAGTGAAGATCTTGTATTCTTTCATCAAGCGCTCTGCTAAAACAGAAGGCTTGATTCCTTCAATTCCCACATTGGCAATCGCGCAAGACTTAGTCGGGTCAGCCGGATGGTGCAATCGAACGCGAGGCAGCGGACGAACTTTCGTGGTCCAGTAATTTTGCAAATAGCGCAGGCGTTTTTCCTTACGTGCTGGGCCCAGTTTTTCGTAGAAATCGATGGCGTCGTCTACCGCCAAATCTGTATGAACCGGAATCGTTCCCACGTGATTTAGGTGTTTAATATCCGACAATGAAACTCCTTCCTCAGCAATCAGCGGCCAGATTTGCGCAATCTTTTCCTTGCGAACATGTAAGATTCCAACGCCCAAAGGCACCGCCAGCCACTTATGTAAACTCGCTCCATAGTAGTCGCAGTTCAGGTCTGAAATTTTGAATTCAAATTGTGCAACGGCGTGAGCTCCGTCTACCATCACTTCCACTCCGCGGGCATGGGCCATGTCGCAGATTTGGCGGACGGGATTGATTTGACCTGTGATGTTGACCATGTGACACACCATGATGAGTTTGGTTTTATCCGTGATGGCTTTGGCATACAAATCAACGATCTCTTGATCTGAAGCCGGATTGACAGGCAATGAGATGACTTTCAAGACGATTCCATGACGACGTGCCACCTGCTTGAACATGTCTTGCATCGCACCATAATCTTGCATCGCAAAAATGGCCTCCTCCCCGGCTTTCCAGGGAAAACCGGCAATAATCGTATCTAATGATTCCGTTGTATTTCGCGTTAAAACGAGCGTGTCTTCTGGGCAACCCACCAGGCGAGCAACACGTGCCGCGATCCGATTCTTATTCTCAAACTGCACCGTTCTCATATAATACGCGCCTTGGGCATTTACTTTTCGGATATGTCTGAAGTATTTTTCCAAAGTCGCCTCCGGAGTAATATTATAATAACCGCTTTCGAGGTTAATAAAGTCTGAACTCAGTTTATATCCTCCTCGAATTCCCGCCCAAAAATCTTCGTCTGAGGCAAGTGACTCGACAGTTTGAGTTTTGGCATACGAATACCAAGGAGCTGAAGCCCCTAAAAGTGTACAGGCTTTAAGGAAGGTGCGTTTGTTCATGACAGAAAATTAACAAAAAAATCACATTTTGCCCTTGAATAATGAAGAATGTCATTAAATTTGTTTTCGGCCTCATTTTAGGCGAATACCTAGAACATTTTAACAAAAAATACCATGATGAAAAGAAGAGATGCCATCTCTCAAATCGCCCTGTTATTAGGGGGTGCTTTCACAGCTCCTACGCTAATGGCTATGGATGTGAGAAACGGCAATAGCTCCATCGCTGCCTCAGATTTCAGCTTATCTGATGCGCAACGCAAAATCGTCTCAGCCGTTGCTGAACATATCATTCCAAGAACGTCTACACCAGGCGCGATCGATGCAGGTGTTCCTTCCTTCATCGAAATGATGTTACAAGATTGTTATAAAAAACCAGAACATTACAGCTTTCTAAAGGGGGTGAATGACTTAGCTAAGGCTAATTTCTTAGCACAACCTGCTTCTAGTCAAGTGGCTATGTTAACTTTATTAGAAGCCAACACGAAAGATTTAATGAAGGGCTATTCTCAGAAGAAAATCAAAGTGGGCGATAACATTGACAAGGACACATTAGAAGGCGCTAATGGCGTTCCATTCTGGAGATTAATGAAAGAACTAACCTTGTTAGGATACTACACTTCCGAAAAAGGAGCTCTAGCGTCCTTTAATTATGAGCCAACTCCTGGCAAATATGAGTTGATTACGGATATGAAGCCGACTCAAAAATCTTTCATGTATTAATCTGATAAATTTAGAAGACAATGAATTTTAATATAGATGCAATTAAAGGCCAAACATTTGACGCAATCGTCATCGGATCAGGTATCTCCGGAGGTTGGGCTGCAAAAGAATTAACAGAAAAAGGCTTAAAAGTAGCGGTTTTAGAGCGTGGTCGCGAGATCAAGCACATCGAAGGCTACGAAACAGCCATGAAAAACCCATGGGAATTCAATCACCGTGGTCGCCCTACGAACATGGCTGCCGAAGAATATTGGGCAAACATGCGTACAGGCTATACAGCAAACGAAGAAACTCGTCACATGTTTGAGAACGATTCTCAAAATCCTTATATCGAGAAAAAAGGTGGATTCGACTGGATTCGTGCCTACCATACGGGAGGTAAATCCTTATTATGGGGTCGCCAAACGTATCGTTGGAACCGCGAGGATTTCTTAGCGAACGAAAAAGAAGGAATCGGTACTCCTTGGGCTATCGGCTATGATGATTTAGCTCCTTGGTATTCTTATGTAGAGAAATTTGCAGGTATCTCCGGTCAAGCAGAAGGTTTAGACGTATTACCAGATAGTGAATTCCTACCAGCGATGCAGATGACTGCACCAGAGGTTCACTTCAAAAATGCAGTGAATAAGAAATTAGGTCGTCCAGTGACCTTGGGTCGTGTGGCTCACTTAACTCAGCCTACGAAACAACAATTAGACTTAGGTCGTTCTTCTTGTAACTACCGTAATAAGTGTAGCCGCGGCTGTCCATACGGTGCTTACTTCTCGTCACTTTCGGCGACCTTGCCCGCAGCGATGCGCACAAATCGTTTAACCATGATTCACAATGCTATTGCAGCAGAGATCATTTACGATGAGGCTACTCAAAAAGCAAAAGGTGTTCGCGTGATCGACCAAATCACAAAAGAGTCTAAAGAATATTTCGCGAAAATCATCTTCGTCAATGCAGGTGCGATCCAATCTACCTCCATCTTAATGAACTCGAAGTCTAACCGTTACCAAAACGGTTTAGGAAACGATTCAGATCAATTAGGTCGTAACATCATGGACCACCACTTAGGTGCGGGTGCAAGTGCAACGGTAGAAGGTTTTGAGAAAGATTACATGTTCGGAAATCGTCCGAATGGTTTATATATTCCTCGTTTCTCTAACTGGGGTAAAGACAAACGTGCTTATTCTCGTGGTTTCGGATACCAAGGTGGTGCAAGCCGCGAAGGTTGGGGCCGTGGTGTGGGAGCGGATGGCTTTGGCGCTGAGTTCAAAGAGAGCTTAACACACCCTGGACAATGGACAGTAGGTTTTGGTGGTTTTGGAGAAATTCTTCCAAATCCAGAGAACCGTTTCGTTCTAAGCGACAAGAAAGACAAGTGGGGCTTACCAGTATTGGAATTCTCTGCTGAGTTTGGCCAAAACGAATTACAAATGCGCGAGGACATGATGAACGAGGCAGCGACTATGTTAGAGGCTGCTGGTTTCAAAAACATCAATGCCTACAACAAGCAAGGCACGCACATCGGTTTAGGTATCCACGAAATGGGTACAGCTCGTATGGGTACTTCCGTGAAGAACTCGATCGTGAACAAGAACAACCAGTTACACGACGTGAAAAACGTGTTCATGACGGATGGTGCTGTGATGGCTTCTGCTTCTTGTGTGAATCCTTCGTTAACTTACATGGCTATGACAGCTCGTGCAGCTGACTTTGCGGTGAAAGAGTTGAAGAAGAAGAATTTGTAAGTCGCGAAGCGACAGTCGCTAGACACTAGTCGCTAGTCTATAGTCCGGAGGAAATGAGTCCGGAGGTTTTAAATGAAAAAGGGTGGCAGGTTCTGTCACCCTTTTTTTATGGTGTGTGGGTTTGCAAGGCCTGAGGGATGAATTGTGTGAAAATAAGCTCGAGGCACTGAGAGGGGTTTTCAGGTATTGACAACTTTTGTCAAGATAGTAGATTATAGAGTAGAGATATTGGATTTCCCTACGGACTTCGGACTACCTCACTGCGGAGTGATTTCCTCCGGACTCATTTACCATTCACCACTTACCATTCACCATCCTTATCTCTACTCTATACTCTCTTATCTCTACACTTCTTTGAACTTTGATCTTTGCTCTTTGCTCTTTGAATTTCGCTAAAGCGATATATAATGAATATTCCCCTTCAAATCCTTCAGCAATTTCTTCGTTCTTTCCGGTCTAGCATCGGTGATGAATACTTGGCCAAAGTGTTCTTCAGCCATCATTTGGACCAAACGCTGGATGCGGCGGTCGTCGAGTTTGTCGAAGATGTCGTCGAGGAGTAAGAGGGGTTTACGGGGTTTGGCGGCTACGAGGGAGTCGAACTGCGCTAGTTTTAGCGCGACGACGAAAGATTTTTGTTGGCCTTGGGAGCCAAACTTGCGTAAGGAGTAGCCATTGATTTGAAAATCAAATTCATCTCGATGAATTCCGATGGATGTCCGCTGCGCGGACAAATCCAGCGGTTCCGCGGCGCGAAGCGCCGCGTCAAAGTCCCCTGCTTCGAAAGTAGAATCGAGCTGAATATCGACGTCCTCGCGGTCGTCTGAAAGTTTGGAATAATGAAACTTAAAACTGGGCAAAAAGACCTCCAGGAATTCTTTGCGGGCTTTTGCTAGGGATTCGCCTAACTCCACCAAAGGTGCGTGGTAACTATCTAAATGTAGGCGATCAACCTGGCCGTGTTCTGCGAACTGCTTTAATAATACGTTACGTTGTTGGACGATGCGGTTGTAGCGTAGTAATTGATCGAGGAAGTTACGGTCAAGTTGGGACATCATCCCGTCAAAGAAACGGCGGCGTTCTTCACTTCCTTCGCGGACTAAATCGGTATCGTGTGGATCCATTAAAACCACTGGGAAGTGGCCAATGTGGTCTGCTAAGCGGGGATAGGGTTTGTCATCGCGGAGGAATTGCTTTTTGGCACCCTTCTGAAACAAACAAGTAATCTGCGTTTCACGATCCTGTGTATCGACAAAATCGCCCTGTACCCGGAAAAAATCCTGCGTATGCTTGATGCAAAGCTGATCCGAAATTCCCCGCGCACTTTTTGTCATGGAAAGGAAATGGATGGCATCCAAGAGATTCGTTTTCCCGATCCCGTTCTCCCCCACAATACAATTAATCTCGGAAATAAAGCTAAATCTAGCCTCCTCATAGGATTTAAACTGATTTACCTGAAGAGATTTGAGATGCATGGATGTAGGAATGCGATTAAAAGCGTGTAAAAATAAAGATTTTGTACTAATTTTGCAGGGATTAGCGCCGGAATTAACCCGGCATACCGCTTTAAAAATATTCTATCAAGAAGATGGCAAAGAAAAACGCAGACGCGCCCAAGTATTCTAAAGAGACTTACAAGTATTGGTACGAATCCATGCAATTACAACGCAAATTCGAAGAGAAATGCGGTCAGTTGTACGGAATGCAGAAAATAAAAGGCTTCTGTCACTTATATATTGGACAAGAGGCTTGTTCTTCTGGCTCAAAATCTGCCCTAAAGGAAGGTGATAAATACATCACTGCATACCGTGACCACGGTATCCCTTTGGCATTAGGAACCTCTCCTAACGCAATTATGGCTGAATTATACGGTAAAATCACAGGAGCTTCTAAAGGAAAAGGTGGCTCCATGCACATCTTCGATAAAGAAGTAGGTTTCGTAGGGGGCCATGGTATCGTAGGGGCTCAAATCCCTTTAGGTGCTGGTCTTGCTTTCGCCGAGAAATACAAAAAAACAGGTAACGTTTCTATCACGTATTTTGGTGATGGCGCGGTTCGTCAAGGTGCTTTACACGAGGCATTTAACATGGCGATGCTTTGGAAATTACCTGCGATTTTCGTGGTAGAAAACAATGGTTATGCGATGGGTACTTCCGTAGAACGTACCTCTAACGTAACTGAATTATACAAAATTGGTGAGGCATACGACATGCCATCTGAGCCGGTAGACGCCATGAATGTGGAGGCCGTACATGAGGCAGTTTCTCGTGCAGCTGCTCGTGCTCGTGCAGGTGAAGGTCCTACGTTCTTAGAATTCAGAACCTACCGTTATAGAGGTCACTCTATGTCAGATCCACAGAAATACCGTTCTAAAGAAGAGGTTGAGGCTTACAAAGACCGCGACCCCATCGAACAGGTGAAGTACACGATCTTAGAGCACAACATCTTAACGCAAGCAGAATTAGACGAGATTGATGCTAAAATCAAGGTTCTAGTACAAGAATCCGTTGATTTCGCAGAAATATCTCCGTTCCCAGATAAATCTGAGGCTTACAAAGATGTGTATGTAGAAGAAAATTATCCTTTTATCCAGGAATAAAAAATAAGGAAGCCGGTTTTATACCGGCTTTTTTGTTGATTATCAATTAGCTGATAAAATGAAAGTGGAAGATTGAATGAAGGTGAAATAGAAATACCTTTGAAAAAATAACCACTATGAATTTTATTTTAAGTATCGCAGCAGGACTACTATCGTCCTATTTATTCTTAGTCTTCTTTCTTCTCAATAAGAAACCTAAAATTCTCATTTCAAATCAAATCAGTCGAATCCGATTTAATGGAGAACAAAATTATCTGTTCAAGTTTGTTAACTTAACTAACTCTGAAATTTTTGACGTACACATTGAACTTACTTTCTATAAACCAGTAGGTACTTTCAACGGAAGTAATTTGCAAGGTCGAGATATTAAGCTAAAAGATAATTTTATTGCATATGTCCCTCGAGAGAGAAAAACAGATCAATTTTCTTTGCACGCCGTACGTATTCGAACGATTGAACCGCTTGAAGAAACATGGCAGGATGAATCCTCCTTTATTCGACTAACCATCATTGCAAAACATGCCTTATCAGGATTCAATAAAGTTTTCGTGCAGGATTACCCTAGCTTAGATCGCATTAGTTCTGGGAAATTTTTATCTGGAAATTCTGTTGAATTAAAATAGGAATTAGCGGAATCAATTGAAAAATTAATGAGTACCTTTAACGAAGGTTTAACAGTATTTAAAAACCCTACCCATGAAAAAAGACATCATCTTAGGCTAGGCCTACCGGAATTTTAAATGAACGAGCTTGTGGAAACACAGGCTTTTTTTTAGATACGTCTCTATGCAAATCAACTGCGACCTTGGCGAAGGCATTGGAAATGATGCCGCACTCATGCCCTACATCGATGAGGCAAATATTGCCTGCGGATTCCATGCCGGCGATGGATTAACCATGCGCGAAACGGTTGCCTTATGCATTCGCCACGGCGTAAAAATGGGAGCGCATCCGTCCTATTTAGATCGGGAGAATTTTGGGAGAAAAGAGATAGAAATGAGTCCGGAGGAAATATATCTATTGGTTAAAAAACAAATTGAAACACTGAATCAAATCGTTAAAACCGCAGGTGGAAAATTAAACCACGTGAAACCACATGGTGCATTATACAATACTTCGGCAAAAAACGAAGCAGTGGCGAAAGCCATCGCAAAAGCAGTGAAAGATGTGGACCCCAGTTTGATTTTGTTTGGATTGAAAAACAGTTTGTCTATCGCAGCTGGAAATGCCGAAGGCCTAAAAACAGCAGAAGAAGCTTTCGCAGATCGCCGCTATGAAAGCGATGGATCCTTAACTCCGCGCAGTCAGCCGGGGGCATGCTTCACCGAAGTTCAAGATGTCTTAGATCAGGTCGAAAAAATAAAGGCCGAAACGTGGTGTATACACGGTGACGGCCCTCATGCATTGGAGTTCGCGAAAGCACTGAAAGCAAAGCGCTAAATACCTTTAAAACTCCACAATAAATCCGATCGTAGGAGTAACCTGCGCCCGATCATTCAAGAATTGAGTGGGGATTGCGTTGCTACCATCTTTTGCGATAGGTAAGCCATTAGTCGTCGCGAAGGCAGAATTATCTTCTAAGCGTTTGAAGGTATAAGTTGGAATCCCCTGATTGACCGCGATGTACCAATTCGTTATATCTAGGAATAAATCAATAGTCACTTTCTTTAAATTGTATTTCTTGTCGATACGCACATCCCCTGAATGAAAATCTGGTAAACGTTGCGTATTAAGGCGAGAATAATCAAAGGTTCCTTGTCCTAAAGTCAGGTAATTTTCCTTAGATAACGATTCATCATAAGGGGTGTACGGTGCTCCACCCTGGTAACGAAATCGAAGACCTAACTCCCAGTTACGCGGGAATTTATACCCCCAGGTCAAGCTTAAAAGATGTTGATTATCCCAACTAGACGCAACTAGATTACCGTCAAAACCACTGTACATGCTTCGGTAATAGGTATAAGATAGAATTCCGAAGGATTTATTCGTCAGTTTTTTTTGGGCAAAAAATTCAAATCCATAGGCCCGCCCTTTTCCTGAGGTGGTTACATCTTCATTACCAAGTATATTAAAATCGCCGCCTAAATTTGCCAAAGAAATGCCCTTGCGATTTGAAATAGGAACATTCGCATATTCCTTTACAAAGGCTTCCGCTGTGAATCGCAAAGATTCATCAAACAAGTATTCAAGTCCTGCTACGTAGTGATCACTTTGTTGGTATTTCGCATCTTGATTTACTAGCACCGGGGAAACGGGTGCGAAACTGGAATAACTTGGATAAGGGGAGCCCGATGAAGCATAGCCTAAAATCGTATATGGAGCTAGTTTGAAGTAGCGACCGACAGAGGCATTTGCCGTCCATTTATCCGAAAGCACATAGCTTAAAGAAAGTCGAGGCGATAAAGTTTCCATTGGATCAGACCCAGTGGTGGTGAAACTATTCATATCCGTTCGAAGGCCTGCACTTAAACCTAGCTTGGAATCAAAGAACGTCTTCGATACCTGAGCAAAGGCTCCATATTTCCATAATGAATTTAATGGACTCAAATAAAGGCTCATGTTTGACGGAAATGTGCTGGATGTATTACCAAGTACCTGAAATGTGCTGTTCGAATATTCGACCAATTGTGTGGATAAACCATAATTGATTTTCCAGCCATTCGTGTTCTTGTTCACATCCACGCGCAACTTATTTTCTGTTTCGCGAGAGGCATAATCAAAGTTCAATTCGGAAGGATCCTTCTTTAAATTGTCCTCATAGCGCAAGAAGTTATTGTCGAAGACATTTCTCGAAAGAGCCACATTCACATAGCCATTATCCAACAGTTTTTTCAATGAAACTCCTAGCGTATAATTCCATTGATTGATGAGCGGATTCGAGTTATAGATGTATAATTTCTCAGGTGTAGCCTTTTTAAGCGTACCAAAAGAGAACTCATCAATCGCACCCAATCCCATCATAGAGAGCGTAGTCGTCGAGTTGATTTGCTTCGTGATTTTAAACTGGGCATCCCAGAAATTAGGGCGAATCGGAATATCTAAAGCTTGAAAAAGGAATTGCAAATAGGATCGGCGGACGGATGCTAAGAAGGTAGTCTTTCCTGATTTAGATAAAGGGCCCTCTGTCGTTAAAGCGAACTCAGTCGCACTTAAACGAGCGTTCCCTTGGAATTTATTCGGGTTCCCCGTACGTTGTTTGAATTGGAATACGGAACTTAAGGCATTGTCGTAACGCGCATCGAAAGCAGAAGAACTCAACTTCACATCTTCGATGAAAGACACATTTAGCATTCCTTGTGGTCCACCGCTACTTCCTTGAGTTTGGAAGTGATTCAGAACAGGGATTTCAATACCGTCTAGGTAATAGACATTTTCGTTCGGACCTCCACCTCGTATGATGATATCGTTTCTAAAGCCTCCGCCTTGTGGGCCTCCCCCTACGCCGGGTAAGGTTTGGATCACTTTAGAGACGTCGAAGTTTCCACCTGGATTACTTTTGATTTCCTCTGAGGTCAAGCGTTGAACGCTGAGTGGAGATTCTAAGGTCGCTGCTTTAGCGGTGCGGCGGTTTTGTGTAACGACTACTTC
>CAILUB010000201.1 GCA_903837305.1 uncultured Cytophagaceae bacterium | reverse complement strand
TAAGCAGGTTTCTCTACTGATGCTTGAATCTTTGAATTGAGGCCAAAGTTTCCTAACACAAAGTCCATATCTCCATCGCCATCGATATCTGCCGGCTTAATACAAGACCAAAGTCCTTCCGACCCCGCTACTGGCTCTTGCTTAGTTAATTTTCGTCCTCTCTCATTGATAAACACAACCACCGGACCCCAATCTTGCGTCACCACTAAATCCACATAACCATCGCCATTCACATCAGACCACTCTGAATCAGTCACCATACCTAAATCCGTCACTTGGGTCATATAACGTTTCGACTGGTTCTTGAATCCGCCCGTACCATCATTGATGAAGAGATTGCTTTGGGCGCTTTGGCCATACTTCGCGTTAATCATTCGTGTACCTACGAATAAATCAACGTCGCCATCTTTATCGTAATCCGCCGCCGAAACGCTAGATCCATTTTCATAAATCATCGGGAATCGAACATCGCGCTTCAGATTTCCTTTCCCGTCATTTAAATACAATAAGTCGTGTAATTCCGGTGCATTCTCCGCGAACTCATTACTTCCCGTCACTACGAATAAATCTAAATCACCATCTTTATCCGCGTCGAAGAAAATCGCATCGGTATTCTCCGTTGTTTGATCTAAGCTGAAGTCCGCTTGTGGAGAATCGACAAATTGTCCACCCGGTTTTTGGATAAACAATTTCTTGATCTGCCCAGCTGCACCACCTAAATAAATGTCTTCTAAACCATCTCCATTCACATCACCCACCGCTAAAGCTGGGCCCTGTGTGGAATATTTCTGCTTTAATAACACATCGCGGTCGTAGTCGTTGAACATGCTTTCCACGTGTAAATAATCTAATAATCCAGACGTCACATCTGCGAAAATCGGTGTTTGTTTCGCCTCAAAGAAGTGGAAGATTTCTTTCGCATTTTCCTGCTTCAACGTAATCACCTGATCTGCTTTCACCGATTTGATCGTTTCGATCTTATCGTTCGGCCATAATACTTGCACCGAATCAATCGCTCCATTCTCTCCTAAACCAAATACCATCTGGTGGTCACTCGACGATTGAAAACCACGATTCGGCATTTGTTGCAATACTTTGAATCCGCCTTTCTGGTAAACGCTCACGCGTGCACCGATACCGTTTAGGTTGCGATCCGTTCCCTTCAAGTGTACGGTCAAATAATGATTCTTCAACTTCTCATTCGTCTTATTCTTGTACACAGACAAAGGGGAGTTCACGTTGTTCACAACTAAATCTAAATCCCCATCGTTATCTAAATCGCCGTAAGCTGAACCATTCGAGAATCCTGGACCTTCTAAACCCCAGGCTTTCACTTGGTTCGAGAACTTTAGATCACCTTCGTTTTTGTAAGCATAATTCGGGATAGGTACAGAGGAGATTTTATCTGTAAACTCTTTGTAATCAAACTTCTTACCGTCCAGCATCTGCTGCATCGTGTTGCGATCCCCTAAAAAATCGACGAAATCTTGATCCGTTAGATCTTTGGCAATACCATTCGCCACGAAAATATCCTTCTTCCCATCATTATCCATATCGAAGATCAAGGCACCCCAGCTCCAATCCGTCGCATGCACACCGGCTAGTTGACCCACTTCTGAGAAGGTTCCATCGCCATTATTCAGTTGCAAGTTATTGCGCATATATTGATGCCAAAAACCGCGCTTCTTCTTCAACTCCACTAAGTTATATCCCTCAAAAACCGAGGTCGTCTTTAACCGGCGGTCATCCCCCGGCAACATATCCGTCACGAAGATATCCATATAGCCATCAT
>CAILUB010000200.1 GCA_903837305.1 uncultured Cytophagaceae bacterium | reverse complement strand
TTTTTGTAGGAAGTGGGATAGGGCCAGAAACAACTGCTCCTGTAGCTTTTACCGCTTTAACGATTTTCTCTGCTGATTTGTCTACCAAAGAGTGGTCAAATGACTTCAGCTTAATGCGAATTTTTTGATTCATAAAAGATGGTTCTTTAAATGATTAAGCAGCGAAAGAACCATTTACTCCGCTACTTAAATTAATTAGGACTGCAAAAGTACAGAATGTCACTTAATTATACAAGCCCTAAAATTTAGTTTTTTCGAGAGCGCGTTGTTTTTCAGCTAAATAGCTCGCCTGCGTAGCTTGGAAAAGGACAGGATTCAGTGCTTGAAGTTTTCCCATCGCCTCGTCTGCATAGCTAATTTCCCCCATTTTGAGCGCCTGCATGGCGTAAATTGGATAAAAAGCAGGGTTTTGTTCGTTCCATTGCAAAGCGGCTAACGCCGCCTCGTAGCCTTTTTTATAGGGTACCAATGGAAGCGCTTGCTGTAAAACAGCTAGTTGAAAGGGGTATTTTTCTAAAAACGAATCAGCATTCGTACGCGAAATAGGAGGTGTCTTGACTGGAAAGGCCGTGGCATATTTCCAAAAAGCTAAAACACCCATCATTCCCGAACCCTGCGTCGTGTCCGCTGCGATCGATAGATTTAATTGATTCAAGGCAACTAAAGGCTTCGCATGGTAAAATACTTGCCAAGACTTTAACAGTTCTAATTCTGGAAAGATCGCTGATAGCGTTTTTTGCCACTCAGCCAGATCATACATGGGGGCCTTCTGCTTCCAAAAAAGTAGACCATTATATAAGTAGGCCAAATCACGCAAATCTGCTTTCGGAATAAAGTTAGCACTCATGGGTGCCGTAGGAATTCCGGAAGCCAGTAAATTAGCTTGGATGGCTAAGTCTTCCGAAGGGTTGAATTCCGGCTTTTGCTTTAAATAAATCTTATCAGCGTAAATTTTATTGGCTAGATAGAGCTGATTCTCTGGATCTAAGCTAAAAGCTTGATTGTAAAAATAGGCAGCGGAATCAGGCGAGGCTAATCTTTCGTATTGCAAAGCCATTTGAGTGGCGATGCGTGGATCTGACGCATCGCCTTTCTGTAAAGTAAATAGTGCATCGAAGGGATGGTTTTCTGCGGCAAAAACATTGGCTAAAGCCACAGAGAGGGCAGGGTCTTTATTAATGCTTTGGCTAGTAGCTACATAATAGGCAAAAGTCTCCATGTCTCCAGCTTGCTGGGCGAGGGCGGCAAGGCTTAAATTGCTTTTAGCATTCAAGCGGCTGTGCAAGGTGGCATTCTTATAGTGAATCTCTGCCATGGTCCGGTCTTCTAACAAGGAGGCGACATCTCCTGCATAATTTTCTTTCGCCGCCATTCCCAGATGGTATGCGCCAGAATTGAAGGCGAAAACTGCCCCCAGGCTTAAAATAAGGACTCCTATTTGAATCAAGTGTAGCGGAAGTATCGCCGCTTTGTGAATGACTTTGTGGATAGGAAGGTTTTGGGTCATAAGCGGTCCAAAATTGCGGATAATGAATAAGGGGAAAAGTAGACCCATTAGCACCTGGTTGATCAAATTCCAGTTTTCGATCGCCTGAATACCTGGCGTGTTTGCGTGCCACAAGAGTGGAATCAGGGAGGAAAGTCCTAATAAGTTAACTCCTAGTAGGGTTTTGTTGTCCTTGTTTTGGTAAACATAAATTCCAAGAGCTAGGAGCACCCATATAAATGCCGGTATGGCGGTTCTAATACCGAGGTCGAATCGTTGATTGCCAAAAGTCAAAAGTAAATTGATTCCCCAAACGAAACCCAAGATCGTCCGATTCTTCTTAGAAATCAATCGGTCACGCCCTTGCGCCAAGCCCATCAAAAAGGAAGGAATGGCCGCCGCGCTCAAGACGGATAAGCCTGCCAAGGCCAATAAACTCAAGCTAAATAGTTGGCTAGAAATAATTTGTGACAAGGCAGGAAACGAAGCGTCAGACAAGGTGAAAGAGACAATTCCTAGCCACAAAGTAGCGCCTAATACGGCCTGCCAGGCTGGCAAAAACGAAAACAACACCATAAAAACTCCAATAATGGCTAAAATGAATCCGATGATTTCTGGCGTCGCGTCTAGCGATGTAGCTTGAATTTGGAAGTTTTGGCGGATAAAATAAACATTGGTGTGTAGGTTTTGGCCGGCTTGGTTGTCTACTACTTTTTCAAAAGGCATCATTTCAGATACCTCGACCCAATTAAACAGCGCAGTTCCTCCCCATATCCAAAGGCCCAAAACTGTAATTAACAGCAAAGAGCAGGCATAAAAAATGCTTTTCGAAAAAGAGGGCAGAGTCAAGCGCATATTTTGGTCCAAAAATTGAATTCCTAAATTTCACACAAACTACGATTCATTCAAAGAAATTGGCGGATTTTGGCAAAAAATAGTTGAAAAATACTAATTTGAGTTTTGGTAAATTCGAATTAAGAGGCTAATTTTGCA
>CAILUB010000199.1 GCA_903837305.1 uncultured Cytophagaceae bacterium | reverse complement strand
GAGAACGAATCAATTGATAAAGCTTTAAAGCGCTTTAAGAAGAAATTTGAAAAAACAGGTGTAGTGAAAGAACTACGTAGAAGATCTGCTTTCGAAAAACCTTCTGTAGGACGTCGTAAAGAAATGATTCGTGCTGCTTACAAGCAAATCACTTACGGAAATATTAATAACTAATTTCCTATACAATCTTTAAAGGAATTGACTAATTTCGATGATGAATCGTGAATTAGTCAATTTTTTTTTGGACCACCTGTCCATCGAAAGGCGCCTCAGTTCGCACACGATTACCTCCTACTCCACTGACTTAGAACAGTTTATAGCTTTCATAGCACCTGCTGAACTCCTACAAGTTAAAGCGTTAACCATTCGCAAATGGCTCATCAGCTTATCTGATGATTCTATCCAAAACCGCAGCATCAACCGCAAATTAGCTACACTTCGTACCTTCTATAAGTACCTATTACGCACGGGGAAAATGGAGGAAAACCCAATGAGCTCCATCCGGATGGTCAAAACCACCAAGAAAATCCCCCAATTTGTACGTGAATCAGAAATGGAAAACCTGGTGGAAAACCGAAAAATAGCTTCGAATTTTAGCGAAGCTAGAGACGAACTCATTCTATTTCTGCTCTATGGAACAGGCATTCGGCTAGCAGAATTAATTTCACTGCAAAACAACCAAGTCAATCTAGCAGCAAAAACGATCCGAGTTATTGGAAAGCGCAATAAAGAAAGGGTTATCCCTATACCTGGACTACTCATTGACTTAATAGCAACTTATCGCAGCTTCTGCATAATAGAACACCCTAATTTACTACTCACCGATAAAGGAGAACCCCTGTACCCGATGTTTGTACAGCGTTTAGTGAAGAAAAATCTAGGGGAATATAGCCAGTTAGAGAAGTTATCCCCACACGTGTTACGCCATACTTACGCTACGCATTTACTGAATAAAGGGGCTGATTTGAATGCCATCAAGGAATTATTGGGACACGCGAACCTAGCTGCAACACAAGTCTATACCCATAATTCAATGGAAAAAATGAAGGCAATTTACCTACAAGCGCACCCGAAAGCTTAGTCAGGTAAAATAATAGGGCCTTTCTGATTGATTTGAGAGACATATTGCTCTGAACCGATACCTATGGCAGTAAATACTGCGGCCATGGCTTTGGCTACATTTTGGGCCGTTTCTTCGCCTTTCGATAAGGCAAACAAGGAAGGTCCGGAACCTGAAATAGAGCAGCCTAACGCGCCTTTTGCAATAGCAGCAGCCTTTACTTCGGCAAAACCAGGGATCAAGATTGCACGAGAGGGTTCGATGATCACATCCACTAAGGAACGACCAATTAACTCATAATCAGGCAATAAAAGGCCTGCGACAAGTCCTGCTACATTCCCCATTTGGGTAATGGTGGTAGATAAAGAGATTTCTTTATTTAAGATTCCACGGGCATCTTTGGTATTCACCTCGATTTGTGGATGAACTATACTGGCGAACAAATCGGATGGTACGGGTATTTGAATGATATCTAAAGGATCATAGGAGCGAATAATGATAAAGCCTCCTAATAACGAGGGTCCTACATTGTCCGCGTGCGCGGAGCCGCAGGCGACGCGCTCGCCTTCCATCGCGAAGGGCAAGAGGTCTTTTTGAGATAAAGGGCGGCCCATTAGTTCATTTGCAGCAAAAACGCCTGCTACAGCGGAAGCGGCAGAGGAACCTAATCCAGAACCTAAAGGCATATCTTTGTGAAGCGACAATTCAAAGCCTTGGTCTTCACGACCAATATGAGCTAAGAATTTCTGGATCGCTATCCCAGCCGTATTTTTCTCTACAGCCTTGGGTAATCTACCGTCATCACCTGTAATTTCTTTTATGATAATTCCGGGTGTTGATTTCTTTTCTAACACGACTTCATCACCAGGATGATTCACCGCAAATCCAAAGATATCAAATCCACAAGCCACATTAGCTACCGTAGCTGGAGCATATACACGAATCTTTTCCATATTATGAGAGGTGGCTACCAATAGATACTATATCTGCAAAAACACCCGATGCTGTCACCTCGGCTCCTGCTCCAGGACCTTTTATGACTAAAGGACGATCATGGTAACGCTTTGTTGTAAAGGCTATTACATTGTCAGCCCCATCCATTTGGTAGAATGGGTGTGCTGGTCCTACAGAACGCAAACCTATGGTAATTTTTTGATCCTCTAAACAAGCGATATAGCGCAATACTTCACCTTTGGTCGCTGCCTCATTCACTAATATCTCAAAGAAATCATTGGCTTTATCAATCTCCTCAAAGAAAGCATCCACTGAAGGAGCCGCTTCACAGGCCGGAGGAATAATCTTTTCAATGGTAACATCAGAGAATTCTAATTTCAATCCAATCTCGCGGCTTAAAATCAAGATTTTACGCGCCACATCCATCCCACTTAAATCTTCGCGTGGATCCGGTTCCGTATACCCCTTTTGTTTAGCTTTACGTAAAACTTCGCCAAAAGACTTTCCAGGGGTGAACTGATTAAATAAGAAAGATAAAGTACCGGATAAAATTCCTTCAATTTTCTCAAAGCGATCACCCGAAGCAATTAGCCCTTGCAAGGTATTTATAACGGGCAATCCAGCCCCTACATTCGTCTCATATAGGAACTTAACTCCTTTAGCAAAAGCCGTTTGATGCAATTGCGCATATAAATCATACGGACCAGAATTAGCTACCTTATTAGGCGTAACTACCGAAATATTAGACTGAAATAAACCTAAGTAATTCGTATAAATTTCTTTACTCGCTGTACAATCAGCGAAAATGGAATTCGGCAAGTTCAATGCTTTTATTCGAGCAATAAATTCAGCTAAATCAGCCGGTTCGCCCACTGAATCTAATAGGTGTAAAGCTTGATCTAACTCAATTCCCTCTTCTTTAATGATTTGCTTACGACTATTCGCGATTCCCGTTAAACGGATTTTAATGCCTTTGTATTTGGCCAAATAATGCTCTTGACCAATAATTTGCGCTAATAAAGTCTTTCCTATCAAACCAGCTCCCACTAAAAAGAGATGTAATGTTCTAATCTGAGAGAAGAAAAAGGTCTCGTGAATGACATTCAAAGCCTTGGAAAGGTCTTTATTTTCAATCACAACTGAAATATTTAACTCAGAAGAACCCTGCGCAGTAGCGACAATATTGATCCCGTTTTTTCCCAAAGAAGAGAATAATTTCCCACTCACACCGGTATGCTTACGCATCCCCTCACCTACCACAGCAATCACAGAAAGTTCTTTTTGGATATCTACTCCCTCAATATCTCCCGTCACGATCTCAGCCGCAAATTCCTTTTCTACTATTTTTCGCACCTTATCCGCCACAGAAGGATCGATGGCAAAACAAATACTATGCTCAGAAGAGGCTTGAGAAATCAAGACAACTGATATTTTTTCGCGGGCTAAAACTGTAAATAGTTTAGCAGAAACACCAGCCACACCTATCATCCCAGAACCTTGCAAATTAACCAACGCTAGCTGGTCTATCGACGAAATTCCCGTGATGATGTAAGGACTCCCCGTAGGTTCTTTACTAACTACGGTACCTTCAAAAGTCGGATTAAAGGTATTCAAAACCCGAATCGGAATGTTTTTAGCAAAAGCAGGCTGTAAAGAAGGAGGATAAATCACTTTTGCTCCAAAATGGGTCAATTCCATTGCTTCCGCATAAGATATGGAAGGAATCGTAAAAGCTGATTTCACTTTGCGCGGATCTGCTGTCATCATTCCGTCTACATCCGTCCAAATCTCAATCTCTTTTACCCCTAAAGCAGCTCCAATCACCGAAGCAGTATAATCAGAACCACCGCGACCTAAAGTCGTTGTATCACCTTTAGCATTAGACGCAATAAAACCTGTGACTAAACCAATTTTACCCTTATTAGCTTCGAAATAACTAGAAATCAACGGATTAGTGACAGCAAAGTCAACTTCAGAGTGACTAAAAGCACTGTTCGTTTTAATAATCTCCCGCGCATCTACATAGACAACTGGAAGACCTTTTTGTTGTAAAATAGCGTAAATTAAATACGTCGATAACCGTTCTCCAAAACTAACTAATGAATCAGACGTCTTAGGCGAGATCTCCTTGATCAAATTAATTCCTTTCAATACATCACGTAATTCATTGACTAAAGTGCGTACATGTGCGATCACTTGGCTTTGTCCCGCAACGGGAATAAAGTGCTTAATGATATCAAAATGACGTGTTTCAATCGTCTCAATCAAGGTATTTACGGTGCTTTTCGGCTGAGCTGCCAGCATGCCCGCTTCTAACAAATGATTCGTCACACCGCTCATCGCAGAAAAGACAACAGCAAAATCTGAGGAGGATTTTCCGTTTGACTCAATGATTGTCAAAACGGATTGAATACTTTCAATGCTACCACAACTGGTCCCACCGAATTTTAGGATTTTTTCCATTAATTAAGAAAACAAAATGATTCTCAACTCTACAAACAGCTGAGATATAGGTGCAAATATACGATTTTAGGCCGTATTTTGCCCAAGAATGCGGTGTCCTTTTCGTTTTCTTTTGGTCAAATTCCGATAATTATCACTTAAAACGGAAATATTTCCATCTACTTCGAAGATGGCCAAGTTTACATCACTAATTTCTTCCACACCATGTTCCCTCACGACTGCCTTCAATTGCTCTAATGAAATGGAAGCTTCCTTCAAGGAATTTGGGCGAACTTCGCCATTATAAATCAACATAACTGGCTCCCCATCTATCACTTTACTCATTGATTCACTACCTAAAGAAATACGCTTAAAAACATAATTCATGGCAAATAAGGCCAAAGCTGCCACTAAACCGCCGGATAAACTCGTATCATCCCCTACCATTGCTGTCTGAACGGAATTAGATATCAATAAGATGAAAACCACATCAACCACCGATAATTGCGCAAACTCTTTCTTCCCAAAAACACGAATAGCCGCTACGATGAACACGTAAACGGCTATTGATTTGAGGGCGATGATCACATAGCCTTCCATATTACTATTTTTTCTTCTCCGCAGCCATCACCATAGACAACTTCAATTTAGCTGCCAGGTCATATATATTGGTTAATTCTTGTACTGTCTGGTTGCGATCCATTCGCACTACTAAAGTGACGGCTTTTTTAGAAGTCACTTCATTCGACAATTCTGCTTCTAAATTCGCAACATCCACTAAACGATCATCAATATAATAATTTAGCTGCTCATCCACCGTCAAACGAATCACTTCATTGGCAGGCGTAGGCATTGGTTTAGCTGTTTCTGGTAAAAGCAATTTAATTGCATCCGGAGAAGCTAGCGTCGAAATCATTAAAAAGAACATCAATAGAAAGAAAAGGATATCCGCAAGGGCTCCTGTTTCTACTTCTGATGCTTCTCTGGCTCTTTTTCTGAAATTCATCGAATTAGGCTTTAGACGCTGGTTTGTGAAGAATATCTAAGAAATCAATCGCTGTAATTTCCATTTTATTAATCGTGCGATCAATCATAGTTGTCAATAAAGTATACAACACGTAAGCAATGATACCTACAATCAATCCAGATGCTGAAGTCACCATTTTCTCATAAATACCACCAGCAATCGTTGAAATATCAATTTTATTAGAGATGGAGATGTTGTGGAACGTACGAATCATACCCGTAACAGTACCTAAGAATCCAAACATGGGAGCGATACGTGCGATAGCACTTAAAATACCTAAATTCTTCTCCATATTATAGATCT
>CAILUB010000198.1 GCA_903837305.1 uncultured Cytophagaceae bacterium | reverse complement strand
CTTAAGGCAACAGAGCGTACTGGATTTGGCGATAATTTATTTAGAGATTGGCGTTATGATAAAAACGATGCCCCTAAGGCAGATTTCGTTTTAAATAACCCGACTTATTCAGGTAAGATTTTAGTAGGAGGGAAGAACTTTGGTTCTGGTTCTTCTCGCGAACACGCAGCTTGGGCGATTTATGATTATGGCTTCCGTTGTGTGGTATCTTCTTTCTTCGCTGATATATTCCGTGGAAATGCGATTAACGTGGGTGTTTTACCTGTTCAAGTTAGTCCGGAATTTTTACATCAAATTTTTACAGCAATCGAAGCTGATCCGAAGGCTGAATTAGAGGTTAGTTTACCTGATCAAACCATTACGATTGTTGCAACAGGGGCTTCTGAAAAATTTGCGATCAATGGCTACAAGAAGAATAATTTATTGAATGGTTTCGATGACATCGATTATTTACAGGCGATGAAGGCAGAGATCAGTACTTTCGCAGTAAACCGCTAGTCATTTGAAACGTCATATAGAAATAATGGACACGACCCTTCGCGATGGGGAACAAACCAGCGGAGTATCGTTTTCAGCATCAGAAAAGTTAACTATTGCTCAATTGCTTTTGACTGAACTAAAGGTTGATCGGATTGAGATTGCGTCAGCGCGTGTTTCTGAGGGCGAATTTCAAGCGGTAAAGAAAATTACTACTTGGGCGGCAGCTAATGGATTCTTAGATAAGGTGGAGGTGTTAACTTTTGTTGATGGAGGAACCTCTGTTCAATGGATGCTAGATGCGGGGGCTAAGGTGATGAATTTATTAACAAAAGGCTCATTGAATCATCTGAAGCATCAATTAAAAAAGACTCCAGAGCAACATTTCAAGGAAATTGAAGAGACCATTTCTTTAGCTAAGTCGAATGGTTTATCTGTTAACGTATACTTGGAAGATTGGAGTAATGGGATGCGCAATAGTGCAAATTATGTCTTCCAATACTTGGATTTTCTCGTTACTCAACCTGTGGATCGGGTTTTATTGCCAGATACTTTAGGTATATTAACTCCTTATGAAGTTTCAGATTTCATCAAGCAATTAATTGCTCGTTACCCTCAGATGCATTTTGATTTCCATGCGCATAATGATTACGATTTAGGTACGGCAAATGCCCTAGAGGCGGTGCGTTGCGGTGTTCATGGTTTGCATTTAACGGTGAATGGGATGGGTGAGCGTGCGGGTAATGCACCTTTAGCTAGTGTGATTGCAGTTTTGAATGATTACCAAACAGATGTGAAGACCTCTGTTTGCGAGAAATCCTTGTACCGAGTAAGTAAATTAGTTGAGACTTTTTCTGGCTTTCGTATACCTGTGAACAAGCCGGTAGTAGGAGAAAATGTATTTACCCAAACGGCTGGTATCCACGCGGATGGCGATAAAAAGAATAATCTATACCACAATGATTTAATGCCGGAACGTTTTGGTCGTGAGCGTAAATACGCTTTGGGTAAAACTTCAGGGAAAGCCAATATTGAGAATAATTTAGCTGCTCTAGGTATTCAGCTTTCTGATCAAGATTTGAAGCTTGTTACTCAGCGCATCATTGAATTAGGTGATCGAAAAGAAGTAGTAACCCAAAATGACTTGCCTTACATCATATCCGATGTATTAGATAGTAATGCGATTGAAGAACGAGTGCAAGTCTTAAACTATGTGTTAACTCACTCGAAAGATTTACGTCCTTCAGTTACATTGAAGATTTCTATAGATGGAGATGTTTTTGAAGAGCATGCTCAAGGGGATGGTCAATACGATGCCTTTATGAAGGCTCTTGGTATCATTTTTGAAAAGCACGGTAAGATTCTTCCCGTTTTGAAGGATTATGCAGTGCGTATTCCACCTGGAGGGGATTCTGATGCCCTTTGTGAGACGATAATTACTTGGTCAGATGCGGGAAAAGAATTAATTACAAGAGGTCTAGATTGTGACCAAACGGTTTCAGCCATCAAGGCTACGAAAAAAATGTTGAATTTGATTTAATAAAAATAATAATGGCGAAGAAGCATATTTTAATTGTTCCAGGTGATGGAATCGGTCAAGAAGTAACCGAAGTAGGGAAGAAAGTGTTAGAGAAAATTGCGGCTAAATTTGGTCACGATTTTACCTATGATGAAGCATTAATTGGCCACGTGGCGATTGAAGCAACAGGAGATCCGTTGCCAGCTGAAACGTTGGAGAAGATGAAAGCGTCTGATGCGGTTCTTTTTGGAGCGGTGGGACACCCGAAATACGATAATGATCCATCTGCAAAAGTTCGTCCTGAGCAAGGCTTATTAAAAATGCGTAAGGAATTGGGTTTGTACGCGAATCTTCGTCCTATTAAGTTATTTGATGAGTTATTAAGTGCTTCAAGTATTAAGCCTGAGATTTTAAAAGGAGCGAATATTTTGTTTTTCCGTGAATTAACTGGAGATATTTATTTTGGCGAAAAAGGCCGTAAAAATAATGGTGATACGGCTTATGACGTAGCGGAATATAGCCGTTACGAAGTGGAGCGTATTGGTCGCAAAGCTTTTGAAGCAGCACGTACACGTAAGAAGCATTTAGTTTCCGTAGATAAGGCGAACGTATTAGAGTCATCCCGTTTATGGCGGGAAGAGATCCAAAAGTTAGCATTGGAATATCCTGATGTAACAGTTGAATATCAATTCGTGGATGCGACTGCCATGTTATTAATCAAGGATCCGAAGCGTTTTGACGTAGTAGTTACAGCGAATTTATTTGGTGATATCTTAACAGATGAAGCATCTCAAATTGCCGGTTCCATGGGAATGTTAGCTTCTGCCTCCATCGGTGATGGAACGGGAGTATATGAGCCTATTCATGGTTCTGCACACGATATCACGGGTAAGGGCTTAGCTAATCCGATGGCTTCTGTATTATCTGCAGCACTTTTATTAGATATTTCTTTCGGGATGAAATTGGAGTCAGAAGTGGTTATTAACGCCGTTGATCAGGTTTTGAAGAGAGGATTCCGCACGGGCGATATTGCTGATTCGAGCACAGATAAATCTATGATTTTAGGAACTGACGCGATTGGTGAAGAAATCTTGAAATTGATTTAATTGAAATAACTTGTATTTTTATGCTCAGTGTCCACGGATGCTGAGCATTTTTTATAACTAGACTATTTATCTATGAAACACCTTTTATTCATACTCCTTACTTTTTCATTAGTTGCCCAAAGCCCTAAAGAAAAAATTCAAGTTACAGATCTAGTAAAGATCAAAACAGCTGGAAAACCTATTCTATCCCCAAAAGGAAATCAGTTTATTTATACAGTTACATCAATTGTAGATGATCCTGAAAAGAAGAATGATTTTGTATACCAGACGCATTTGTATCTAGGCAACCTTCAAACTGGTGAATCGAGAGCATTAACATCTGGTAAGAATTCTATCTCATCTCCCACTTGGAGTCCTGACGGTAGTAAAATTGCCTTTTCTAGAGATATGGGTGCCAAATCTCAGGTGTATGTATTAGATTTAGCGGGAGGAGAGCCTCAGGCTATTACAAGTTTACCTTTCTCGGTTTCCAATCCAGTTTGGTCTGTATCTGGTCAGGAAATTTATTTCCAATCGTCCTTTACAGTGAAAGAATTCTTAGTGGATTCTGTCTACAACAAGAAAGGCTTTGTGCCATCTTGGACTTTGGAAAAACCAATGCTCACTGGTATTTCGAAGAAAGTAAAGGCAAATCCTAACGGAAGTATCGATGAAGTACGAGCCTATTTAGCTCAAAATGAAGTAGATAAAAAGGCAAAGGTAATCAACCGCCTAAATTTCCAAGAAGAAAGTACCACTACCTCTGAGATTTCGTTGCCTGCCTATTTTAAAACTAGTTTATCTGGTAAAACTGTTTTATTGAATAACCCTTTCACACGTTGGTCAGATGTGGAAATGGCATCTGAAGGTATGTATGTAGTTATTCCGGCGGACTCGTTGTCACATCCTGATAAGGTATTGGATTCGTATATTGGATTTGGTTCTAAAGTGATTTACCAAAAAACAGGTCACCGTATGTCTAATCTTACTTTATCTCCTTCAGAAAAATGGTTAGCCTTTCAAGAGACCAAGTCAACAGGTGTTCAAAACGGAACTTTGCAAATTATGTCCGTTTCAAATCCGGGAACAATAATTAAGGTGCCTCTAGATCGGACAATTACTCAGGTCAAGTGGTCAACTGATGAGACTAAGCTGTATTTTACGGCTCAAAATCAGGGGGGAGCTCCCCTTTATTCATTTGACATAGCCACTAAACAGGTAAAGCAAATAACAGATAATAATACAGGAATTTTAGGATTTGATGTTACAAGTTCGGGGTTCATCTATGCCAAAACAAGCATTGAAAATCCATCTGAAATCTACCTGCAAATGGTTGATTCTGTAAGAACCTACACATCTCTAAATTCAGGTTGGTTAGCTTCCAAGAGTATTGTGCGTCCTACTAAACATACCTTTACTAATTCCAAAGGCTTAAAAGTAGATTATTGGGTAATGAAGCCAACTGATTTTGAAGCTGGAAAGAAATATCCACTTGTATTAGAGATTCACGGTGGTCCTTCTGCCATGTGGGGAACAGGAGAAGCAAGTATGTGGCATGAGTTTCAGTATTACGCTGCCAAAGGAATGGGTGTCGTATATGCGAATCCTCGCGGCTCAGGTGGTTATGGTTCCGAATTCTTAGCAGCTAATGTAAAAGATTGGGGTGCTGGTCCTATGTCGGATGTGATGAAAGCATTAGATCTGACTATTGCTGAAGGTTGGGCAGATACGACGCAGTTAGCTGTGACAGGTGGTTCTTATGCTGGTTACTTGGTCACTTGGATGGTAGGTCATACAAATCGATTTAAAGTAGCCTGTTCGCAAAGAGGTGTTTATGAGCTTTCAACCTTTATGGGTGAAGGAAATGCCTGGCGATTAGTGCCCAATTATTTTGGTGGATATCCATGGGAAAAAGCAACAAAAGCAATTTTAGAGCGTGAATCACCTTATACATATGTGCAAAATATCAAAACTCCGCTTTTAATATTCCATGGCGAGAATGACTTGCGAACAGGAGTTATTCAAAGTGAAATGTTGTACAAAAGCTTAAAAGTGTTAGGCCGTGACGTCGAATATGTACGCCATCCTGGAGGAACACATGAATTAACGCGTTCAGGTAACAACCGCCAGCGCATCGATCAGATGTTGAGGACGTATGAGTTCTTTGCGAGGTATTTAAAAATACAGTAGGCAATAGATTGTAGATTAGAGAGTATAGAGTATAGATAAAATTAACCATCTCTACTCTTTACTCTTTAATCTCAAATCTGATATTTTAATTAAATCACGGTTACAAATTATTGCGCAGCACAATTTAAACCGTGATTTAATTAAAATACCTCCAATCCTCATTTCCATTCACTTTCAACAAGCATTGATAGATCAAATCGATCACCGCATTCATATCGTCTTTAGCGATTGTTTCTACGGTGGTGTGCATATACTTTAACGGTAAGCTGATTAGCGCTGAAGCAACGCCCTCAGTGGCATAGGCAAAAGAATCCGTGTCCGTTCCGGTAGATCGAGATACCGCTTGTCTTTGGAAATCAATTTTGTTTTCTGTAGCCACATCGATGATGAAATCACGTACATTATTTTGAACGGCAGGACCATAGCAAATAACAGGTCCTTTTCCGCAGGCCATGTCGCCCTGCGTTTTTTTATTGTACATCGGTGACTGAGTATCGTGTGTAACGTCGGTAATAAATGCCAAATCAGGCTTCAAGCGACGCACAATCATTTCCGCCCCGCGTAAGCCGATTTCCTCTTGCACTGAGTTAACTATATATAAAGTATAAGGAAGCGTAATGTTATTTTCTTTTAGTCTTCTAGCCACTTCAGCAATCATATATCCTCCGATTCTGTTGTCTAAGGCACGGCCCACTAAATACTTGCCGTTCAACTCCATTAATCCATCTTCGAAAGTAACGACTGTACCTACGTGGATCCCCATTTCTTCCACTTCCTTTTTATTGGAAGCGCCACAATCGATGAAGATGTCTGCGATAGCTGGAGCTTTGTCTTTGGCAATATCACGCACATGAATTGCTGGCCATCCAAAAATACCTTTTACTACTTTATCTTTTGTGTGAATATTTGCACGCATAGATGGTGCAATGAGCGCATCTGAACCTCCATTACGACGCAAGAATAAATAGCCATTATCGTCGATATAATTTACAAACCAGGAAATTTCATCGGCATGCGCTTCTATGACTACTTTGTAGGGTTGACCAGGATTGATGACTCCTACCGCAGTTCCATAGGTATCAATTATCTTTTCGTCGATAAAAGGTTGAATATAATCTAACCAAATTTTTTGTCCACTTGCCTCAAATCCAGTGGGTGAGGCGTTATTTAAATAGGAGTACAAAAATTCGTTTGCGTTCATAGGAGCTTTGATTTAATATGAATAGGTCTCAAATTTACGTTTTTATTGCATTTTTAATGCCAAAAATCGAGGTAAAAAGAGAGAAAGATTGTATTTTTGATTGAATAAGAGGTCTAAGAAATTTTAAATTACAAGAGATGAAGAAAATAGCTGTATTTACATCAGGTGGTGATGCACCAGGAATGAATGCATGTATTCGTGCGATTGTTCGTGGAGCTGCTTACCATGGGGTAGAGGTGTTTGGAATTGTGCGTGGATACAATGGTATGATTAAAGGGGATATTATTCCTTTAAATTCTCAATCAGTAAGCAATATCATTCAACGGGGTGGTACTATTTTAAAATCAGCTCGTTCTAAAGAATTTATGACGACTGAGGGGCGTCAGAAAGCATATGATCGACTTCAGGAGTTCGGAATAGAAGGTTTGGTCGCCATTGGAGGAAATGGAACCTTTACAGGTGCGGAGATTTTCTACAATGAGTTCAAAATACCAACGGTAGGAGCTCCAGGAACAATAGATAATGATTTGTATGGTACGGATTATACCATAGGTTTTGATACTGCGGTAAATACGGCGCTTGATGCAGTGGATAAAATCCGTGACACAGCAGATTCTCATGACCGAGTATTCTTTATTGAAGTGATGGGACGAGATTCAGGTTATATCGCTATTCAATGTGCGATTGCAGGTGGAGCTGAGTCAGTGATGATACCAGAGAATTTGACTTCAGTTGATGAGATTTCAGCTATTCTTCAAAAAGGTTTTGATAAGAAGAAATCTTCATCCATCGTAGTTGTTGCGGAGGGTGATGAAGAAGGGAATGCTCAAGTTGTGGCTAAGAAGATTAAAGACAAAATGGGTGAGAATTTAGATATACGGGTGACAACATTAGGTCATATTCAACGAGGAGGAATTCCTACAGCCTCTGACCGTATTTTGGCTAGTAGATTAGGATTAGGAGCTTTGGAAGGGTTATTGCGAGGAGAGAAAAATGTAATGGCTGGTGTAGTTAATAACCAATTGATTTACACACCTTTTCATGATACGATAACTAAGAAGAAACCTGTTTCGGAGGATTTGATTCGTATGGTAGAAATTTTGTCTACCTAGGCGAAACCTACAATAGAGTATATGATGTAACCTGCCATTTCTCTGATTAATTCAGCGAATTTACTGAGGTTGCGTTCTTGAGGAATAACTAGATCGAGGATACCTGAAGGGGTATCCTTTTTCTTTATGTCTGCAGGGTACTCATCAATTAGAAATCCTTCTTTTACATAGCAGGCTTTTGCCCTAGGCATGTGCATTGCGGAAGTGACAAGAACCATTCGTTCCTTTAGATACGGCTTTAGTATCTGTTTGGTATATACCGCATTTTCGTGCGTATTTCGAGCACTTTCCTCTAAAACGATATCTTCTGGTTTTACACCCATAGCAATGAGTACTTCCTCTACCTTCTTGCTTTCTTGTGTTTCGTCTATCTTAAGGCCTTTGATATTGACATTTCCTCCGGTGATAAGGAGCTTTTTAATTATGCCTTGTTTGTATAGTAATAGGGGTTGAATGAAACGATCGGCAGTTTCTCCTGTACGAAAGCCTTCTCCAGCACGCATCATTCCACCTCCTAAGATGATGCACCACTGATATTTTTTAGTCAATTTTATTTGAGGACTTTCGTAGGCCAAATAACACTGATTGACGAACCAACCATTACTAAAAAGTAAAAGAGTACCAATGATGATTAAAATGAAGCGTTTGGTGTATTTGCTAAAATAGGCGACTCCCAATAGAATTAATATCCAACAAATTGGTTGAAGGAAAAAGTCGATTATTTTAGATAGGATGAAAAACATTGTAAATTTGAGAGTTATTGACACAAATTTATTCTAAACTTATGAAAGTAGTCAGTTCAGTGCTTTTTATTTTGTTATTCGGGATTAATTGCTTTGCGCAATATGATATTAAGGGTAAAATTAAAGGTTTATCCAAGTCTGAGGTTTATTTAGCTCATTATTTTGGCTATAATCAGCAAGTCATTAAAGATACCGTCGTTGCAAATGAATCAGGGGAGTTCCAATTTAAAGGATCGGAGACCTTGCCCAAGGGATTGTATTTGATTTCTTTTCTTAAATCAAAATATATTGATGTGGTGTTAGAGGATGCTAATTTCTCCTTTTCACTAGATACGACCGATATTTTAAAATCAATTTCTTTTATAAATTCAGAAGAAAATACTGCTTTTTATTCTTTTCAGCGTAACATGAATGAGTTTTATACTCAACTAAATCAGCCTACTCTTTCAGCAGATCTAAGAAAAAATTTACAGACTCAGGTGCAACAATATCAGCAACAATGGAAGGCAACTAATTCAAGGCTTTTTGTAACAAAACTAATTGAATCTTCATTCGATCCTGAAATTCCCATTTATAAAGGAGATTTAAAGTCTAAAGCTGATACGACCAGAATGCAACTGTATCAATACCAATATTATAAGAAGCATTACTTTGATGGGATGGATTTGGGTGATGAGCGTATGGTTCGAACTCCTTTCTTACAGAGAAAATTAGAACGCTACTTTAAGGATTTAGTTGTTCAAGATCCAGATTCTATTGCCTTTGATTCGGATTGGATTTTAGCCAAAGCTACAGACACTGAAGTACGTCGTTATATTGTTTACAAAATTGCTAGCACTTATGAAAATAACCCGATTTTAGGAACGGATGGAGCTTTTGTTCATTTAGCAGAAAAATATTACATAGGCGAGCCCGCTTTATGGGATACAAGTACGGTGAGGCGAATGAAAGAAAGAATCGCGATTGTTAAACCCCTACTTTTAGGTAAGTCTTTTCCCAAAATGCATTTGACGGATGTCACAGGAAAAGAAATTAATATTGCCGCATTACCTTTTAAATACACTGTTGTTTTTATATATGATCCTGAATGTAGTCATTGCAAGCAAGAAACGCCTAAACTGCTTGCTTTGAATGATTATTTTAAATCAAAGAATATAGGAGTTGTAGGAAGTTCAATTGTACGAGATAAGGTAGCTTGGAAGAAATTTATCTCAGAATTTAAAACAAGCTCTTGGATTAACGGGATTGATATTCATTTAAATCCTAGGAATGGTAAAGAAGAATTTTATACAGATTTTAGAAACACATTTGAT
>CAILUB010000197.1 GCA_903837305.1 uncultured Cytophagaceae bacterium | reverse complement strand
TTTGATTTTGAGATTTTCCATAAATAACTCACTAACCATCCGTATTGTGGCGTGCCAATCTTCTTGTAAAATTCGTGCAATTTATCAATCTGGTTACTATTTAGCCAGCGAACCAATATCCACGAATCTACATTAACAGTCATTCCTGCAATTAAACTAAGGTTTGACACGAAAGTAAAAATAAAAATAGTTAATAGAGCTGATTCCAATGTCATATATTAAGTTTATCATCTATCAAGATAATTTTACACATTTCTAAGCAGTTAACTATTGCTAGTCATATTTATCACGAATACTAATTCCTTTAGCTGGAATTATGTATTTCAGCAAAAGTAACAAACGCAACAAAGAATTGAAATATACTGAGTTTTGTTTCACTTGATTCGTAAATCGAAGAGCCATACTTTGATAAAGATCATTTAGTTCAAAGCAGTATTAGTTATATAGTATCCAAAATAGAAGCAAGTAATCAACACTATATTCATAATGTCAATATTGAACATGCATTTAAATCAAGTTTAGAACCAAATATGATGTGGATAGGATTAATTGAAATCAAATTTAAACTTGCTAATTAATAATTTTTTTCTAACTCGAGTATATTAAGTATCTATTGTATTCAAGGATGGGAAAGGAACTACAAGTTTTTTACCTTTATGCGGCCATTTTTCAATAATCGATTTGGCGTGATTCCATGCAAAAATAATGCAAATATCATATTCTTCTTTATCTAATGAATCCATTCCCTTTATAATGATTCCCGAATTTGCCATGTACCTACCAATTCTTTCTTTAGATTCATCATACATTGTGTCGATTAGTAATTTAGGATCACCCATATACCCAAGTATCATGTTTGCTCTTCCCGAAGCTCCAAATCCAATAATTTTTTTATTTGTTTTCTTTAATTCTTCTAGAAAATATTCAAATTGTTTTAATTGTTCCATAAAAATGTGTATTGATTTAACTACAGAATTCTTAGAAAACTTTTCATATTTTTCTAAGTCAAGTAACTTTATCAACGCCTTAGATTTATTTTTCTCCCATTTAGAAAATATCAATCTATATGATCCACCATGATTATCGATTTTTTTCGCATCAATTAAATTAAGATCATGCCTCTTTAGTAAATTCTCAATACTTTGTAAATTATAATAGTACTTATGTTCGTGGTAAATAAAATCAAAAGATGAATACTCTAATAAATCAAATAATGATTGTACTTCTACAACAAAAACTCCATGAGTATTTAAGGAACTATTAATGGCCGCGGCAATGGAATTAATCTTGGATATATGCGCAAATGAATTACATGAAATTATAAAATCAAAATTTGCTTTAAAGTTATAAAGTTCCACCGAATCTTGCCCAAATGAATCGACTATAACCTTTAAACCTTTATTTATTGCTTCTTTTGCAATGTTAGCTGCTGGGTCTATTCCTAAAGCATTCAAACCTCTTACCTCTAAGGCATTTAGCAGTGGGCCATCATTACTTCCTATTTCCAAAATTTTTACTTCATTGCTTGGTTTGAAATAATCAATAAACCAGTCAGCAAAGTTGTCGAAATGTTTTTGCATCGCTATGGAGGATAAATATCTGTAATCTTCAAATAGATTATCATCGGGTACGTCAGGGTATACTTGGAATAATTGGCAATTGTCACATTTAAGTAGAATCATAATTATCAAAGGTTTAATTGTTGAATCATTTTTCAAAGGGAAGTATCCGGCCAGAGGTACTTTTCCGAAATTATAGATTTCCTGTAGATTAGTCAACCCACATGATTGGCATGTTATCAAGTCTAATTTATAATCCATAATTAAATTTTCATAAAACATATTCACAAGCTTTAGCAATCTCTTCATCATTAAATACTCTACCTTCTTTGCTTAATTCAACTAAAAGAGAATCTAAAACCTTTACCTGCTTAACAAAAGGAAGTATTTTTCTCAAAAAATATTTTGCATTAAAAAAATGTTTACTTCTATATTTTCTTTTTTTGTAATCTTTTCTATTATCGGATTTTTGATTAAAAAGGTAATGATTAAGTATAAGAGTTAGTTGTAAAATATCAATATCTGTTTGTGACTCTTTTGCTATACTTTGAATCCATTTATCGCGCAAACTTAAATTTGAGTAATTAAACCACCAATCGGAGAAATTATTATTACGGTCCCAATCGTTTGTAGAAACTATTTCTGAATCCCAATTTCTTATCCAATACACTTCATCTAAGTATGTACAATTTCCAATTAGAGCCGTAAAAATTTCTCCAGTAACTTCGAAAACGTAAGGAGAGGTAATACTTGTAGCTTTAGAAAAAATTTTTAGTAAGGAAGACATATCTTCACTTCTCATTAACCTGTACATCCCACCTACAGGTACCTTTCTTAAATTCTGAAACAAATGCATTTCCAGTCTTGCTGTAGCGTTGTTAGAAACCAGTGAGTATCGAAACAATTCACCGTAAGCTTTTGAAGCTGCTATTTTATTTCCATAATTACTAATTGCAATACATTGACCCCCTATCGACTTTAAATTAATGTCTTGATACATTATCTTTACCATTTTAAATAGGGCGCTCATTAAATAAACTTCATCATCCGAGCAAATAATTGAAAACTCAGTTCTGATTAATTCTAATGCTATTTTAGCTCTATCCGCATAATTTAGGTCACTTACAATGTAATTTGTATTATTCGGCACGTCTGAAATACTTAATGGAACTAATGTTCTATGCAAAACAATAACTTTTACAGGGATTGTTCCCCAATATTCTAGAACCTTTTTCAATTTTTGGTGGCGATCTCTCGAAAATATAATTATGGTTATTTCACCTAATAAATAATTGCTTTTTATGTTATGAATACTCATTTGTAGTGTAATGTTACACGTAGTATTATTTAATATCTATAGAAGCTGGGAGAAATAAAGTGTTATGATATTTAAAGATACAAGTTTTTTAATTACCGGTGGTACTGGGTCATTTGGCAATACTATGTTGGAGCGTTTACTAAAAACAGACGTGAGTAGAATAGTATGTTTTAGTAGAGACGAATCAAAGCAATTTTTAATGCAGCAATCTATAGCCGATAGCCGAGTCAAATATGTTATCGGTGATATCCGAAATTTTGATTCAATTAAGAGGGCAATGGACGGTATAGATTACCTATTTCATGCTGCTGCTTTAAAACATGTACCAGCTTCCGAATCATTTCCTTTAGAATTTACTCGGACAAATATATTGGGAAGCTACAATGTAATGAAAGCGGCTAGCGAAAGCCGAGTTAAAAAAGCCATATTCTTGAGTACAGATAAGGCAGTCAGTCCTATAAATGCGATGGGTATGACGAAAGCTATGATGGAAAAAATTGTTAGATCTGCAGAGAACACTGGATCAACAGTCTCATGTGTAACCAGGTATGGAAATGTAATTGGATCACGCGGGTCAGTGATTCCTCAATTTATAAGTGATATGAAGGCAGGTAATCCAATAAGGGTTACAAATTTAAGTATGACTAGATTTATGATGTCATTACAAGAGTCAGTTGATCTAGTTATGCACGCTCTCTCAGAAGGTAAGTCAGGAGATTTATTTGTGCAGAAATCCCCGGCAACAAAAGTACAAAATATTGTTGAATCACTAACTTCAATTCTCTCCATAGATCCCCCTAAGATTTTAGAGATTGGGGTTAGGCCTGGAGAGAAACTTCACGAAACCCTTTTATCTGCAGAGGAAATGTATTTTGCAAGTGAAAACGAAAGATTCTTTAAAGTACCAAGTATAATTAGTTCAACTGATTTAACTAAAAATCGAAAAACGGAAACTGATTCTGAATATACTTCTAAAACTACTAGACAACTAAATACTAATGAATTAACAATTCTTTTAGGAAAAATTCCAGAAATAGTAGACCTGTTGTAAGAATAATAGTGAAAATGAAAGTTTTAATTATTGGCGATAAGGGCATGCTTGGTAGTAAATTGAAGTCTAAACTTGAAAGCCATCCAAATATTTCTGTGATTTCAACTAGTCGTAACGGTATTAAATCAGATTATTGCTTCAACCCTATTAAGCACAGACTAAAAAAATTACTTAACTACACAAATCCAGATATCATAATTAACTGTCTAGCAATTTTGCCCAGAAAAAAACCTATTTACTTTGGCAAATTAGTTGAAACTTTTATTATAAATTCAATCTTTCCTCGTAGGATTACAGCTGAAGCAAATAGACGGGGTATTTACATCATAGAAATCCTAACCGATGGTGTATTTAGTGGTAAACAAGGGAATTATTCTGAAACTTCGAAAAAGGACAGTTATTCCTTGTATGGTTTAAGTAAAAAATTAGGTGAAGTTCTATCCGAAAATAAAGTTTCAATTCGATGCT
>CAILUB010000196.1 GCA_903837305.1 uncultured Cytophagaceae bacterium | reverse complement strand
CTTTTTTAAATAATGCAAGTCATTCGTCTAAATAAAATTACATTTCTGGTTATTTTTCTTTTGGCTTTTGGACAAAGGGCTTATAGCCAAATAGATAGAAATCAACTCGCATTAGCAGATTCTTTGTTTAAAGCGAATAGACTTTTATCTGCTGAGAAAATTTACGTCTCTCATTTAAAGACCAAACCGAGCGAAACTGAAAATATCAAGTTAAAACTGGCCTATATAGCGAAAGCAAAAAATGACTGGTTGAAGGAATTATACTATTTATCAAGCATACAAGCCACGAATGCTCGGCCAGAAATTTCGAAACGTTTAGAGGAAATAGGAGAGAAGCAGGGGCTGAATGGTTTCGGAATGAGCCTTTGGGACCAGATCTACTGGATCTATTTTAGATATTTCCCTTTCATATTAGGATTTTTACTTTTAATCGCCGTGTACGGAGCGGGAATCTTGACCTATTCCGTCTTTCGAAAGAAAGCAATTCGCAGTAGTCAATTCACCTATTTAATCCTATACATCGCCTTTATTGGCCTCTTCGCGAACTTTCCGGGTTTTTTAAATTATGGGATTATTACCAAAGATAAATCCTACATGCGCGACTTCCCGTCTTCTGCAGCACCGGTGGAGCGTCTTTTAAAGAAAGGTAATCGAATTAATTATTGGTTTACCCGCGATATATGGGTATATAGCCTGATTGAGAGCCAGCAAGGCTATGTAAAAGAGGATGATTTTTTGCCTATCAATTAAAGATGCAAGATTTGGAAGCTTAAGTCCAAAATGATTTCGCGGTCTGTCTCCGCACTTCCCATAACCCCTTTCACTTTTAAATCCGCATTCTTCACAGCTTCAATAATGCGCACCACCTTCGCTAGCGGGTAATTTCTCGCCGCTGTTGTATAATCACGCACAAAATAGGGGTTTACACCAATCAGCTTCGCAATCTCGCCGTCTGAGACATTTCCCACATCGTGGACCTGCAAGACCTTGGAAAAGAAGTTAAATAATAAGACAAGCATAGGGGCAGCAGGATTCTGCTTCGCATTTTCAGCAAAGTGGAAAGCAATTTTCTGCGCTTTTTCAGTGTTGCGCTGGATGATAGCTTTCTGAAACTCAAAATAGTTGTATTCCCGGCTAATCCCGATGTATTTCTCCACCTCCGCTGAGCCCACTTCAGAACCAGAAGGTACATTCACGGCTAATTTATCCGCCTCATGCGCCATTCTGGACAAATCAGCTCCCACATAGGAAACCATCAATTCGACGGTAGAAGGCTGAATTTTGATCCCTTTTTGGCCCAAATAATCCACTAACCAAGCACCCAATTTATCTTCCGACACTTTCTTCGAAGTCACAATCACGCCGTGCTTCACTAGCGCAGAAAACACCTTTGATTTATCCGAAAGCAAGGATTTAACCGTCAAAACCAGCAGGGTAGAGGGCGTCGGATTAGCGCAATAATCTTCCCAAACCTTTAAATCATCATCTTTGGCCTTCGCATTCTCCTTCGCTTTCGCCATCGCCTCTATGAACGCCGCCTCCTTCACAATCACGACCTGACGCTCCGACATCATCGGATACCGACGCGCAGTCGCAATGATAGATCCTAAACTATGATCTTTGCCAAAAAGTACAAATTGATTAAAACTCTGCTGATCCTCCGGCAACACCTGCTTCTCAAAAGCATCCACCAACTGATCAATCAAATAAGGCTCATCGCCATGCAACAAATAAACAGGAGCCAGTTTTTTCTGCTTTATATCCTTTAAAACCTCTTGAGCGCTCTGTTGCATGTTAAAATTATTTGAACAAAAATAGGCAAAACCAAAGGGATGGAAAAATATCTCAAGTATTTCCCGTAGGTTTGCAGGCAAAAAAACAGCTCAAACCATGCCAATTGCAAAAAATAACGTCGTATTC
This sequence comes from uncultured Cytophagaceae bacterium, assembly GCA_903837305.1. Classification (GTDB taxonomy): domain Bacteria; phylum Bacteroidota; class Bacteroidia; order Cytophagales; family Spirosomataceae; genus Aquirufa. Next base: position 150 of record CAILUB010000196.1, on the reverse strand, counting down.
ATCTCGTATCAACTTGCATTTCCAGATGAAGACGGCCAACCCGATGTCGTAGAAATCGTAGACGAAAAAGAACCAATGGTCTTTATTCATGGCCTTAGCGGCCTACCAGAAGCGTTTGAAAACAACCTTTTAGGTCTAAACGAAGGTGAT
>CAILUB010000195.1 GCA_903837305.1 uncultured Cytophagaceae bacterium | reverse complement strand
AGCTCGATCGGAATAAGGTAATATAACGGATAAAATCTCAGACAATTTTTTTATTCCCTGTTTTTCAGGGGTTTAAGCCAGTCTAGGTAGCCTTTTAGGGCTAAAATAATAAAGACCAAATAGAGGGCAGCTGTTCCCCATAATTCTTTCGTGGCATACATTCCTACATAGGCGATATCGACTATAATCCATACGAGCCAGTTTTCAATTTTACGCTGTGTCGCTAGCCAAGTGCCGTAAATGCTCATGCCAGTTAAACTCGCATCTAAAAAAGGAAAGCTGACAGAAGGGAAATAGTTTACATGTAGATAGCCAGACCCCATTCCAAAAACTAAAGCCACGGCTAAACCTGCTGTAAGTTGTCGAAATGTCGCTCTTTCCGGTTTCCAATTTTGCTCCGAGTGGGACCAAGTCCACCAGCCATAGATCGCCATTAAAATAAAGAATCCCTGCAATTCCATGTCAGAATAGAGTCTATTTTGCCAAAAAACAAATCCATAAAGTCCTGAGGCAAGGATATTGCAAATCCATGCCGAGCTTTTCTTAGCCATACTAAGAAACACACCGGCTAACGAGGCTATTATGGCTAAGATTTCGACTAGGCTCATCCTTTGTTGTTTTTCTGGTAAAAGGCACAGAAATGGGTGATGTCACATTTCGCACATTGCGGAGTTCTAGCTAAACAGATGTAGCGACCGTGCAAAATCAACCAATGGTGAGCCGTCGCGATCACCTCGTCTGGCAAATTTTTAATCAAAGCCATTTCTACTTTCAATGGAGTATTCGCGGTCTTAGGAACTAGTCCCAGTCGTTGAGATACTCGAAAAACATGGGTGTCTACCGCCATCGCGGGTTGGTTGTAAATAACCGAGGCAATAACGTTCGCGGTTTTTCTTCCCACACCTGGTAAACTTTGCAAGTCTTCCATCGTTTCAGGCACTTCGCCGGCGAATTGGTCGGTGATTTTTTGGCCTAAACCTAACAGGTGTTTGGCCTTATTATTCGGATAGGAAACGGAGCGGATATAGGAGAAAATTTCTTCTACGCTCGAATCTGCGAGAGATTTAGCGTCAGGAAAACGTTTGAAAAGGGCAGGAGTAACTTGATTGATGCGCTTATCGGTGCATTGGGCAGATAAAACCACCGCCACTAATAATTCGAAGGGGTTCGAATAATGCAATTCGGTTTCCGCCTCAGGAAATCGCGTTGAAAAATGATCCACAAACGCCTGAAATCGTTCTTTCTTTAACATTATAATCCCTTAGATATCGACCAAACCCAATTTATTACAAGCAATACAATCAAAATAACTGCCACCACTGGCTGTCGAAATTTTTCCTCTAGCCAAAGATACATCCGAAATACCCGATCACCACGCGTAAATAGGTCAAAAATGACAAGAATGGGTAATAACATGGCTGCCCCTACGATAATTCCAAGCGGGTTTCCATGAGTGAAATCTCCCAGGATAAAGCGCGTCGTTCCGCAAGCGGGACAAGGAATTCCAGTGAGTGTTTTGAAAAAACAGGTAAAGCCTATACCCGTCCACAAATAAATAAATCCAGCAGAGCAGGCAATCAAGATTGTTCTGTAGAGCTGCTGGCGGGTCATTAGACTAAATAGGCTTGTAATCTGGTAAAGTTTCTGGCGCGGGTTGCGTCCATAATAAAAAACCAATCAATGATTGCCCAAATCCCGATTCCGCCGCAGGTAAGTAATTTGGCAATTCCCAACCCCGTATCTCCAATAAGAAATCGATCAATCCCTAAACCACCACCTACAATAGACACGATCAAGCTAAGAACGGGGTCTTTAATTTGCACATGCTGTAATATAATCCATTGGGAGTCATCAAGGGCAAGCAGTTTCTCTCGAATATAGGACAATTGATGCGTTTCAAAACTCTTCCCATGTGTCATAATAAATAGGTCAACTTTAGATGCTTCCATTCGTTTGATTAGTTTTTTGCTAAAATTAGCGAGATTTTTTGAATAAAAAAGCCCCTAGTGTGCTAGGGGCTTTTTACTCTTACGAGCATGTTCGAGAATTTTCTCAAGGCTCCTTTCGGAGGGCTCAGTATAAGCCAAATTCAGCAAGTTTTGGACCTGTTTTAAACGAGTAAGTTCTTGCTTCTCGTCTTCATTTAATGTTTGCTGGAACCCTATTTCAGGCTCATAAAGGTGTTTAATCAGGTCATTCGGGGTAGAGTTTTTTGTCATAGGCAAGGTT
>CAILUB010000194.1 GCA_903837305.1 uncultured Cytophagaceae bacterium | reverse complement strand
GTCTGCTTCGCATTTGTGTCTTTTAGCCAAGGAATGAATGAGCTAACTAAGGCAGAAAAGAAAAATGGCACTCAATTACTTTTTGATGGTAAAACCTTCACAGGCTGGCATAGCTTCGGTAAAGGTGAAAAAGTAGGCTCCTCTTGGACCATTGAAGATGGTGTGATTGGTTTTGATGCTGCGAAGAAAGATGGTGGTGATTTAGTGACTAACGAGTCTTTTGATAATTATGATTTCACTGTTGATTGGAAAATTTCTGTCAATGGTAATTCAGGCATTATTTTCAACGTGAACGATGATTCGAAGAAATACCATGCGACGTATGTAACGGGTCCAGAAATGCAGGTTTTACACGATGAAGGCCACCCAGATGGAAAAATCAATAAACACAATTCAGGTGATTTATACGATTTGATCAAATCATCCGTAAATGTGACGAAGCCTGTGGGTGAGTGGAATACCGCGCGAATTGTTAATAATAGAGGCTTATTGCAACTGTATTTAAATGGATCTAAAGTAGTGGAGACTCGTACGGATGATCAAAATTGGAAGGATATGATTGCTGGATCTAAGTTCAAAGGAATGACAGATTTTGGCAAGGTGATGAAAGGACATATTGCTTTGCAAGATCACGGAAATAAAGTGTGGTTTAGAAACATTAAGATTAGAAAGTTATAAGAAAATGAAAGGCCTCGATTTTGCGATCGAGGCCTTTTTTATGGGCTTAATGAAGTCCTTTCGTCTTCGTCTTCACCCTCAACAGATTCATCTTAGAGGTAATAAACAAGGTCGAACCATCTTCCCCAAAATTGACATTCGAATTCGGATTCCCCGTCTCAATACGTCCCAGTAATTTACCAGCCGGACTAATGATCAAAATTCCTCCTGGACCTGTCGTCCAGATGTTCCCTTGTTGATCCAATTTCATTCCATCGTATCCTCCTCGGATTCCTTGTTTAGCAAGTTCTGCGGCATCAAAAAACACGGATGGCTCGCCTAGGTTCCCTTTTTGATCTACCGGAAAGGCTAGAATATGGGATTCTTTCGGTTCTGAGGATCCTACATAGAGGATACTTTCGTCTAGATTCATTGCGAGGCCATTCGGTCTAGCCATCTGGTCGTATTGCAAGCTCAATTCGCCTTTTTTAGAGATGCGGTACACGCCTTGATAAGCTAATTCCTTTGCCGGTTCTTCTTTCCCACGACCTGGCAGGCCATAGGGAGGATCGGTGAAATAATAGTCACCGTTCTTTGCTTGGATGACGTCGTTCGGGCTGTTGAGTTTTTTACTATCCCATAATCCGGTGAGGGATTTTTTTGATTCGGGTTTTCCCAAAGGCATTTCAGCAATTCTACGATTCCCGTGTTCGGCTGAAACTAGGTTTCCTTTTTGGTTTATAATCAAGCCATTCGCGCCAGGTTCATATGAATAATAGGTAGAGCCTGAGTAACCAGATGGCGTTAAATAAAGCACAGCCCCTTTGTCTGCCGTCCATTGGTAAATCTTATTTTCAGGTACATCGGAGAATAATAGATATCCACCTTTCTTCACCCAAACCGGACCTTCAGACCAAGTATAGCCCTCAGCTACAATTTCAATGGGTGAGGAGGGGTCGATTAAGGTTTTTACTGATTCATCGTAGACATGAATCTTCCCAATCGTTTTGTATTGCGCTTGCACGGTTGCCTGTATTCCTAGGATTGTGATGAGCGGTAGTATTAATTTTTTCATAGCGTTTTCATCGGTTTATAATTTGTAAATTTACCCAAATTCTCCACAAATGAAATTGATTGCCAGTCCTATTCTAATCCAACAAATAACCGATGCAATTTCTACGCATTATGAGCCTTCCGAGGCCCGTGCGATTGCCTTTCGTTGCCTTGACTTGGGATGGAATTTAAGTTCGATGGATATTATTTTGAAAAAAGAGGTGGACTTGCCGGAGGATTGGTCATCGCGTTTAGCGCGTCTGGCCGCTGGCGAACCCTTGCAATACGTGATGGGCAAGACCTATTTTCGAGATCATTTATTTTCCGTTAATTCAGAGACCTTGATTCCAAGACCGGAGACGGAGGAATTGGTCGATCTCGTTTTAAGTCATGCTACAGAGAATGCCTCGGTTTTAGATGTGGGGACAGGATCTGGTTGTATACCCATTTCCTTGAAATTAGAACGCCCTTCACTACAGGTAGAGGCTTGGGATATTTCCGAAGGAGCATTGACGATGGCACGCCAGAATGCAAACGCCTTACAAGTTGAAGTAGAATTTAAACAGCATGATATTTTCTCCTGGCCTACCTCGGCAGGCTCTTGGGATGTGATTGTTTCCAATCCTCCCTATGTGACAGAAGAGGAGAAAAAGGAGATGGCGAATCATGTGTTAGCACATGAGCCCCATTTGGCCTTATTTGTACCGAATGACGATGCGTTGAAATATTATGTGGCGCTGGCTGATTTTGCTCAGGAGCGTTTGCGGGCTGGTGGTTATCTATTTCTAGAAATTAACCAGTATTTTGGAACTCAAACGGTAGAGCTCTTGTTTAGCAAGGGTTTCCAAGAAGTCAAGCTATTGCAAGACTTCAAGGGGAATGACCGGATGATTGTGACGCAAAAATCAGGTCTTTAAAATTTAAATAGTATTTTTGTTTCAGCTTAAAACCAATTAAAATTTATCAAGATGAATAAGACAGTATGGATTGTTTTGGGAGTGATTGCTCTCGTAATTTTTTGGGGTGTAGGTTCACGTAATAGC
>CAILUB010000193.1 GCA_903837305.1 uncultured Cytophagaceae bacterium | reverse complement strand
GGTTTGTCAAATTACAGGACGCAAAACTCAAGTAGGAAACAACGTTTCTCACGCTAATAACAAGACTAAGCGTAAGTTCTACCCGAACTTACAGACTAAGAAATTTTTCTTAGAGTCAGAAGGTGTTTGGGTTCGTATGAAAGTTTCTGCGAAAGCAATTCGCACAATCAACAAGAACGGTTTCGAAAAAACTTTAATCGCTGCAGCTCGTAAGGGTACGTTAAGCGTTTAGTTTTCAAAATAATTATCGAAATTAGCCTTCCTGAAATTCAGGGAGGCTTTTTTTATTTACACCTATGCTATCTGATTTAGAATTCGAACGCTACCGCAAACAGCTGAATCTGCCGGAATGGCGGAAACAGCAACAGATGCGCTTAAAAGAATCGAAGATTCTTGTCGTGGGAGCGGGAGGTTTGGGCTGTGGAGCTTTGCCTTTTCTAGCGGCGGCTGGCGTGGGATCAATCACGATTCTAGATGCGGACGTAATTGAATTATCAAACCTAGCCCGTCAAGTATTGTATAAGACGGATGATGTAGGTGCATCGAAGGCCTTGAAATCAGCAGAGGCATTGCAAGCCTTGAATCCAACCATCACCATCCAGGGAATCGCAGAGAATTTAACGCCAGATAACGCGCGCGCGAACATCGCGCAACACGATCTGATTATCGATTGCACGGATAATTTTAAAACACGTTATTTAATTAATGATACATGCGCAGGGTTGAAGAAGCCTTTCGTTTATGGGGCCATTCATGCTTGGGAAGGTCAATTTGCGGTATTTCATCCGGCTGGTCCTTCGTATCGTTCGCTGTTTCCAGTGGAACCTAGTCCACAAGAAATACCGTCCTGCGATGAAGTAGGGGTGTTAGGTGTATTGCCAGGAATCATTGGTTTATTGCAGGCTAAAGAAGCCATCTTCTACCTCGCTGGCTTTGAATCTCCTGCTCAAAAAGGTTTGATGACTTTAGATCTGCGCGACATGCGCCTGAGTTCTTTTACGCTATAATATCGCCGTATAAGTCGAACTCTTCGGCTTTATTAATCTTCACGTTCACAAAATCACCCAATCGCGCGTATTGTTCAGCAGGGATTAAGACTTCATTATCCACTTCGGGAGAATCGAATTCGGTGCGTCCTACGAAGTAACCGCTTTCTTTGCGGTCTACCATCACTTTCAGTGTTTGGCCTACTTTCTCTTGATTCAACTCCTCAGAAATTCCTTGCTGTACCGCCATAATCTCGTCTGAACGGAATTGCTTCACCTCTTCAGGCACATCATCGTTCACGAGGTAAGCATGCGTATTTTCCTCGTGGCTATAATTAAAGATACCTAAACGGTCGAAACGCATACGCTCCACGAATGAATAGGTTTCCTCGAAGTCCTCTTCCGTTTCGCCCGGATAACCTGATATCAATGTCGTTCTCAGGGCGATCCCTGGTACTTTCTCGCGAATGGTGTGAATTAATTCCTCCGTTTTCTCACGCGTGATTCCACGGCGCATGTGCTTTAACATCGCATCTGAACCACTTTGGAGTGGCATGTCGAGGTATTTACAGATGTTGTCGCGCTCCGCCATCGTGTCCAGAATTTCCAGAGGAAAACCAGCCGGGTAGGCGTATTGCAAGCGGATCCATTCGATGCCATTGACATCCGATAAACGCTCTAAAAGTTCTTTTAATTTTCTGCCAGATTTCCCTTCACCTTTCAAGTCTAAGCCGTAGAAAGTGAGGTCTTGGGCGATTAATATCAATTCTTTAGTGCCTTTCTTTGCTAAGGAGTTAGCTTCCATCACTAATTCCTCCATCGGTGTCGAAACGTGTTTTCCACGCATCAAGGGAATCGCACAGAATGAGCAAGGGCGATCGCAGCCTTCCGCAATCTTTAAATAAGCATAGTGCGCTGGGGTAGTCAATAAACGCTCACCCACTAATTCATGTTTATAATCCGCATTTAGTGCCTTTAATAAACGAGGTAATTCATTTGTTCCAAAGAAGGAGTCCACCATCGGGATTTCTCTCTCTAAATCATCTTTATAGCGGTGTGATAGACAACCGGTTACGTATAATTTTTCGATTTTACCCGCTTCTTTCGCGTCTGCATAGCGCAAGATGGTATCGATCGACTCTTGTTTGGCATTATCAATAAACCCACACGTATTAATCACGACGATGTTTGCCTTGTCCTTTTTCGCTTCATGCGTTACCTCTAAACCATTCCCTTTTAATTGGGTGTAGAGTACTTCAGAATCGACTAGATTCTTAGAACAACCGAGGGTGATGATGTTGATGGAGGGCTTTGGGGCTACTTTGGTCTTCATGGATTTTTATATCAGCCCGCAATTTACAAAGATTTGGAGCTAAAATTACGCGCACTAGATACAATTGTTAAAGACTTTTAGTAGTATTGTAAAAATCATAAACCTAATTAACATGAACAAAATAGTTTTAACCTGCGCAGCTGTCTGCTTCGCATTTGTGTCTTTTAGCCAAGGAATGAATGAGCTAACTAGGGCAGAAAAGAAAAATGGTACTCAATTACTTTTTGATGGTAAAACTTTCACAGGCTGGCACAGCTTCGGTAAAGGTGAAAAAGTAGGCTCCTCTTGGACGATCGAAAATGGGGAAATTGGATTCGATGCTGCGAAGAAAGATGGCGGTGATTTAGTGACTAACGAGTCTTTTGATAATTATGATTTCACTGTTGATTGGAAAATTTCTGTGAACGGTAATTCAGGCATTATTTTTAACGTGAATGATGATTCTAAGAAGTACGGTGCGACTTATGTAACGGGTCCGGAAATGCAGGTATTACACGATGAAGGCCACCCAGACGGGAAAATCAACAAACACAATTCCGGCGATTTGTACGATTTGATCAAATCATCCGTAAATGTGACGAAGCCTGTGGGTGAGTGGAATACCGC
>CAILUB010000192.1 GCA_903837305.1 uncultured Cytophagaceae bacterium | reverse complement strand
TTAACCGTAAAATAAATCATTCACAATCATCATTAATCCATTTTTCCTCCTACCTTTATCCCAGTTTTAAACAAACACAAAATGAAAAAAGATGTAATTGTAGGCTAAGCGCCTAATTAATATTCGAATTGAAAAAGCCTGTCATTCAGGCTTTTTTTATGCCCTAAAAACAGGAAGATTATTGACACATTCTGTCAATACCTGAAAAGCCCTCTGAGTACCTCGACATTTATTTAACACATTATTGCCCTCAGGCGACTTAATCGATATATTTGACTAAATCGCGAAGCGATGACTAAGCCGTAGGCGACTCATTGACTAAGGCGCGAAGCGCCGTTGCCAGCACCCGGTCATTCGAGAGGCGGGGAACTTTGTTTTGGCCCCCTAATTTACCCTGTGACTTCATATACGAGATAAAAGCACCTGCAGGAAGCGAGGTAAGCACTAAAGGACGCAAGATAGACCCAGTGATCAGGTCACGGTAATAGATATTTTGCGCGCACATGGATGCATCTAAAGCCTCTTGAAAAGCAGATAAAGACGAAGGCGGCGATGAAAACTCGATAAGCCACTCGTGATAAGGCAAACCAGTCGCAGGAGAAACCTGCGGTGCAACGGTAAATTCCACCACACGCGTTTCTGGACAAGCGGCAAGGCCTGCAGCCAGCGCTTTCTCTACTTCTTCAGCGATGACATGTTCGCCAAAAGCCGAAATAAAGTGCTTAATCCGACCCGTTACCACAATACGGTACGGATTCAAAGAGACGAACTTCACGGTATCGCCGATGGAATAGGACCAAAGACCCGCGTTCGTTGTTAACAATAGTGCGTAATTCACGTCTAATGAGACCTCCGTAAGGCTTAAACGGACAGGGTTAGCTCCGAAATAGGTATCCGTAGGAACAAACTCGAAGAAAATCCCGCCGTCCACGTTCAATAAAAGCCCTGGTTCGCCCGAAGAGTCGTCAAACGCAATGAACCCTTCCGAAGCAGGATATGTCTCCACCACGTCAATTTTTCGGCCTATCGAGGCCAGTAGTTTCTCGCGGTAAGGCTCGAAGTTCACACCGCCGGTTACGAAGACCTGGAAATCGGGGAAGAGGTCCCCTATTTTTTGGCCAGATAACTCCTCTAACCGATCAAAATACATCTGCACCCAAGGCGGAATCCCGGAAATCAATCCCATCCGCTTTGAAATGGTTTCTTGTACAATCGCTTCGAGCTTTTGCTCCCAGTCTTCGATGCAATTCGTTTTGTAAGAAGGCATCTGATTTCCTCTCAAATAGCCCGGCACGTGATGGTTCACGATCCCAGAAAGGCGGCCCGTGGGAACCCCATTCGTTTCCGTCATCTCTGGAGAACCACTTAGAAAGATCAATTTCCGGTCTAAAAAGGACGCGTTTCCACTGTAAAACACATAATGCAACAAGGCATCCCGCGCGGCGGTGATGTGAAAAGGCATCGAATCCGATGAGATGGGAATGTATTTGACGCCAGAGGTGGTGCCGGAGGTTTTGGCAAAATAGGCTGGTTTTCCTGGCCAAAGAATGTCTTCCTTGCCCGCCACCACTTCGTCGATATAGGGCTTGATGTCTTCGTATTCGAAGATGGGTACGTTAGAGCGGTAGTCGAGGTAGTTCTTGATTTTGGAGAAGGAGTGTCCTCGCCCGAAAAGGGTTTTCTCAGCTTTCGCCACCATCTGCTTCAACCAAAAGTCTTGGCGCTCAAAGGCCTGCTGTTGGCTTAAGCGGTACTTTTTAACGACACTGTCCGCTAGGGGTTTGGCAAAAAAGGAACGAATACCCATCGTTACGCTATTTAAATATACCTAGGGGGTCGGGCATTTTGGCCACTAAAAGCGCCCCAAAATTCACGTCCAACTGCAAAATATCAACCACTCGAGCTTCGTGAAAATACTTCCACGCTAACTCATAATTTTCTTTGTAATACGCCACTTGACAGCGCTTCATTTATGCATTCGCATTGTTGGGGTCCTGCTGAAGCGCATGTTTTAACTCCGCATCCACCTCATCCAATGTTCCACAATCCAATCCCTTCTCATAACAGCTTAACTTCACAATAGCGTAATCCACGCGCATCATTGATTGCGTAGAATCTAACTCTAATCCCTTGTTTAACAAGCGAATAGCGAGATCGTTATCTCCTCTTTGGTAGGATATAACACCCAAACCCCAAAAAGCGTCCACGCTATTTGGATCTAATGCACTGATTAAATTAAAACGGTGGGCTGCTGTGTCTAAACGCGCAGAGGCCACATATTCCCAAGCGCGCTCAGCAAAAAACGTCACGGCTTCAGCTCTCGAGCCAAAAGAGGCATCACAGCTCGCCACAAACTCATTTAACTCTTTTTGATCGGCTTTCGAAAGGGGCTTAGAACCATACAAAACTTCGTACTTCGCTGCGCGGGCCACAGTTTTCATAATCGGCGTAGCCGGCGCCTTCGGCGCCGCCTCTTTTTTCGTCTGAGAATACCCCATGAACGAAATCAAACACAATAACAGAACTCTCTTCATAATCACAAAACTAACGTTTCTTTTTATTGGATGCTGCGCCTGGACGGAATTTTGCATTCTTTCCCGGGCGATTATTGCGGACGATAGGCTTGGGGCCTTGAACGGCGCCGCCTTTGGGTCCAGCTTTGGTAACGGCTTTTTTCTGAGGCACTTTCTTGCCCGAAGCCTTCGCCTTGATCACCCATTTCTTATCGTGGAACGCCCCCTTAAAATCGGGATCCTCGCGTTTGCGCTGGTCATCGACCGCGCGTAACATATCTTGCTGCTCTAAAAATGGGGTTTCTTCGATCTTAATTCCCTCTGGCAATTGCTCGATCTCGATCTTCTGCTGAATGATCTCCTCGATCTTCGTCCAATGGTAACTTTCCGCTAGCGTAATAAAGGTAATTGACTCTCCTATCTCCTCCGCGCGACCGGTTCGGCCGATTCGGTGAACATAATCCTCATAAATTAAGGGAACATCGAAGTTGATCACGTGGGAAACTTTCGGGATATCGATCCCGCGGGCCGCCACATCCGTAGTCACTAAAACGCGCACATTTCCCTCGCGGAATTGGGCCATGGCGTTGATACGCGTGTTCTGCCCCTTGTTCGAGTGAATCACGCGAACTTGGTCTTTCGGTAAGGATTTCAACAGCCACTTCTCAACCTCATTTGCCGCATCTTTCGAGCGACAAAACACCATAACCCGATGAAAGTCAGGGTTTTGCATAAAGTAAGCAAGGGCGTGTAGCTTTGTTAATAAGTTAGGTGCCTCGTAAACCGATTGCGTCACCTGGCTCGCTGGCGTAGCCTGCGGGGTGATTTCGATCTTCATCGGAAACTCCAAAAACTCGTGCGACAAGTTCTCCACCTTCTCTGGGAAGGTCGCGGAAAACAATCCGTTCATTCGTTTTTTGTAGGGTATCTTCTCCAAAATCTGACGAATCTGCGGCATAAAGCCCATATCCATCATCTTATCTGCTTCGTCTAAAATCAAGAATTTCAATTCCTTCACCACGATCACATCCTTGCGGTACAATTCTAAAAATCGACCCGGCGTAGAAACAAGGATGTCGATGCCTTCTTCGAGGGCTTGGATCTGGGGTTTTGGCCCTAATCCTCCGTATAAGGCTAAAATACGCAAGTCCGTAAACTGCGCTAAGCCGATCATCACAGTGTGAATCTGCATCACCAGCTCGCGGGTAGGCGCTAAAATCAAGGCCCGCGGATTCTTTCCCTGCGCATATTTGCAGCGCATCAAAATAGGCAAGGCATAAGCGGCCGTTTTTCCGGTCCCCGTCTGTGCAATTCCCAGCATATCGTGCCCTTGCAATAACAACGGAATCGCCTTCTCCTGAATGGGAGTTGGTTTTGTATAACCCACCGCGGTACACGCGCGTTGTAACTGTGGATTTAATCCCAAACTTAAAAATTCATCCATTGGATTCGGCATTGTAGTAGATTTGCAAAGGTAGGGAAAATATAATTCTTACCTTTGAAACAAAATTATTGTTGTTTTGGCTCGAATTAAGGCATTTCTATTGAATCTAGGCCTATTGGTCGCACTCTCCTTTGCCACAGGGAGCCTTTCTTCGCTATTTTTAGCCGGCCTCGACTGGATTCAACA
>CAILUB010000191.1 GCA_903837305.1 uncultured Cytophagaceae bacterium | reverse complement strand
AAGCATAAACAAAATTTCCAATTTCGGGATTATCCGTTGTAATAATTGTTTCGCTATTTCCTTGCCACCAATTTTGGCCTTTATAAACAAAAAGAATATTGTCTCCAATTTCAATTACTGAATTCATGTCATGGGTGATTACGATTGTAGTCATTTGAAATTCAGCAGTTATGTCTTTAATTAAACCATCAATTAAAATAGAGGTTTGAGGATCAAGTCCAGAATTAGGTTCATCACAAAACAAATACTTCGGATTCATCACAATGGCTCGGGCGATCCCTACCCGTTTTTTCATCCCGCCTGAAATCTCAGAAGGCATTAAAAGGGCTGAATTCTCTAAACCCACCCGCTGCAAACAAAGCATCGCTTGGTCGTTTTTTTCTTCTAGGGTTTGGGAAGTAAGGGTATCTAAAGGGAAACGAACATTCTCCAGAACAGATTTGGAATCAAAAAGAGCTCCTCCTTGGAATAAAACGCCCATTTCACGGCGAATTTCTTTCACAACATCTTGATGAGCCGTCAAAAAATCACGTCCATCATACAGCACTTTTCCCTTCTCAGGTACTAAAATCCCGATCATGCATTTTAGCAGGACAGATTTCCCCGTTCCACTACCCCCGATCACCATATTCGTCTTTCCTTGTTGGAAATTCGCACTAATGTCATCGAGCACCACACGACCGTTAAAAGATTTAGATAAACCCTTGATTTCAATCATATTCAAAATTAGGGATTATTGAATACTTTATGATAAATTTGATGACATTTAAATCAAAAAAACTATGTTTTTCATCTTCCTAGGTATTTTGCTGTTTGTTGGCGCAAACACGATTAGCCCGAATTTAGTATTCTACAAATACGCCAAAACATTGAAAGTCGTAGGAGCCGTTTTCGCTATCCTTGGCTTAACCAGTTCTGCAGTGGTGCAGGTGGATGCAGGTGAGGTAGGTGTACAGAGTGTCTTTGGAAAAGTACAACCCTCTACCTTAACTAGTGGACTAAACTTCGTAAACCCCTTAGCAAAAGTGGTCGTATTTGATGCAAAAACCCAAAACTATACGATGTCCAGCGTCCACGACGAAGGCGACAAAGCCGGAGATGATGCGATTCGTGTTTTAACCAAAGACGGACTAGAGGTGGTAGTCGATTTAACCGTCCTTTATCGAATTTTGCCAACGGAGGCTCCCCGAGTACTTCGCGAAATAGGAGAAGACTACAAAGACAAGGTTGTCCGTCCTATCACGCGTACCATGATTCGCGATAATGCCGTTTACTACGATGCAGTAGGCCTTTATTCCTTGAAACGCAATGAATTCCAACAACGTATTTATTCAGACATCGAGAAGAACTTCAAGAAAAGAGGCTTAGTTTTAGAGCAATTATTGATCCGTAACATCAACCTACCTACTTCAGTAAAGCAAACCATTGAGTCGAAAATCAATGCGGAACAAGATGCACAAAAGATGCAGTTTGTTTTACAGAAAGAAAAGCAAGAAGCGGAGAGAAAGCGCGTAGAAGCACAGGGTATCGCAGATTACCAGAAGATTTTATCAACAGGTTTAAGCGACAAGCAATTGCAGTATGAGTCGATTATTGCCCAAAAAGAATTAGCAAAATCCCCTAACGCGAAAGTGATCATCATGGGAGGCAAAAGCGCCCCGATCATCTTAGGAAACCAATAAAAATAGGCACGTGATTCTAGCGAATCGCGTGCCCCATTTTATCTCTTTTCGTTTCTAAGTATTTCTTATTGTGCGGATTAGCAGGAATTTCAATGGCAATTGAATCCACAATTTCTAAACCATAGCCCATAAGGCCAGCTCTTTTCTTCGGGTTATTGGAGATCAATCGAATCTTGTGGACACCTAAATCACGTAAGATTTGGGCTCCTACGCCGTAATCACGCTCATCCATCGCAAAGCCTAATTCTAAATTCGCTTCCACGGTATCGCGCCCTTGCTCTTGAAGCTTATAGGCTTTCAATTTATTGATTAGACCGATGCCACGGCCCTCTTGAAACATATATAAAATCACGCCTTTCCCCTCTTTCTCCACCATCTCCATGGCAGCGTGCAATTGCTCTCCGCAATCACAGCGACAGGATCCAAAAATATCCCCTGTCACACAAGAGCTATGAACACGGACCATAACCGGTTCGTCTTTTTCCCAACTCCCTTTAATTAAAGCTAAGTGGGTATCTCCCGTATTGATCTGCTTAAAGGCGACTAATTCGAAGGAACCCCATTCGGTAGGCATATTCACTCCGATTTCTCTTTTGATAAGGGATTCTTTTGCCAAACGGTACTCAATCAAATCCTTGATCGTCACTAATTTCAAATCAAACTTATCCGCGATCAATCGCAAATCTGGCAAACGAGCCATGCTGCCATCCTCATTTAATACCTCAATTAATACACCTGAAGGCTTAAAACCCGCTAAACGCGCAAAATCCATCGAAGCCTCGGTGTGACCTGTACGACGTAAAACGCCCTCATTGCGTGATTTTAAAGGAAAAATATGACCCGGCCTTCCTAAATCAGATGGCTGAGTGGCCGGATCCACTAAGGCTTGTATCGTTTTTGAGCGATCTTGTGCTGAAATACCCGTAGTGCAACCATTGCCCAATAAATCAACAGAAACCGTAAACGGCGTCTCATGTGAAGTAGTGTTCTGATTCACCATCATCTCCAAACCCAAGGCCTGGCAACGCTCATCTGTTAAAGAAACACACATCAATCCGCGCGCCTCCTTGATCATAAAATTGACTAATTCTGGTGTGATCGCTTCTGAGGCACAAATCATATCGCCCTCATTCTCCCGATCCTCATCGTCAGCAACAATAATAATTTTACCTAGGCGAATATCTTCCAAGGCATCTTCAATACGATCTAAGCGAATTATATCTAACATTTTTTAGGCATTTGAATCAGAAACACAAAGTTACACGAAATAATTCCCATTTTGACTACCTTTGTCAATATGTTCATCGAGGCAATAAATCTTTCTAAAACCTACGGAAAACAATCTGCCGTACAGAACCTATCCTTTCATTTAGAGGAAGGTCAAATTGTAGGTTTTCTGGGTCCCAATGGGGCTGGAAAATCGACTACCTTGAAAATGCTTTTGGGACTCATTCAACCTTCATCAGGCTCAGTTAGCATCGATGGAAAAGACCCACAAGAACAGGAAATCGTCCTCAAAAAGCAGATCGGCTATTTAGCTGAAAACAACCCGCTCTATCCAGAAATGTATGTTCGGGAATTTTTGGCCTTCATCGGAGACATCCATCAAATAACTAATCTCGAGTCGCGTATTCAAGAAGTCATCGAGTGGGTTGGACTTGAAAAAGAGTCTCATAAAAAAATCCAAGAGCTTTCTAAAGGATATCAGCAGCGTGTGGGCATCGCTTTGGCGATTTTGCATGATCCTAAAATTTTGATTTTAGATGAGCCTACGAGTGGTTTAGATCCGAACCAAAGGGATGAAATCAGGACCTTAATCAAAAGCCTTCAAAAAGACCGCATTATCTTATTCTCCAGCCACATTCTATCCGAAGTGGAAGCCATTTGCGATCGCGTATTATTGATTCATGAAGGCAAACTTGTGACTGATAGCCCTCTCAAGGATATTAACGATTTAGAGAAATTCTTTAAAGAGAAGACAAACTAAAGGAATCTGCATCCAGATGAGCAGGGAACTTAGCCCGAAATTCAGTTAATGCTTCGTGTGATAATTCACTTGTCAAGATTTGTTGATTAGCTTGTAAGTCGAGTTGTAAATCACCTTTGAAATCCACTAACAATGAATCTCCAGCATAAGCTAAGTCATTTGCATCCACACCCACCCGATTCACACCTACCACATAAGCTAAATTTTCAATTGCTCTAGCTTGCAACAAGGTTCTCCAAGCATTCGCACGCGGAGCAGGCCAATTCGCTACATAGATCGCAGCATCGTAGGACAAGCCTACATTACGTGACCAAACAGGAAAACGTAGATCGTAACACACAAATAAGGCTAATTTCCACCCCTTGTAAGTAACAATCACTTGTTGATCACCTGATTGGTAAAATTCATGCTCGCCTCCCATTCGAAACAAATGGCGCTTATCATAAGAGCTGTAAGTTCCATCAGGATAAACAGCATAGAGTCTATTATAGTACGAAGTTTGATATTTTACCTTGAGGGAGCCGATAAGTAAAGATCCTAAACGATTTGCTTGGACCTGCATCCATTGAAGGGCCGATCCTTTACCTATTTCAGCCCCAGCGGACGTCATAGAGAAGCCAGTAGCAAACATTTCAGGTAATATGATAACATCAGACAAACCTGTCAAAACAGCTAACTTTTCCTCTAATTGAGCACAATTAGCTGATGGATCTTCCCAAACTAAATCCGTCTGAACTAAACTTACGCGTAGATTTGTCATGATTGCCGGTATTTATTTGGCAATATAGGAATAATAGATTTTCAAACGAGCCTTCAATGCTTGCAAAGGAACAAAACGAGCACTCTCATTATTAATTCCTGAATTTCCTGAGGCACTTGTAGTTAAAGCAGGTGTAATTAACCAACCTGAGTTTGCTTGTTTACCTACTAAAAGAGACTGGACAGCAGTTGTAACATTGAATGTGTAAGTTCTCGAAATTTGATTAATGGTAGCTGTATTAACACCTGTACCTCCTTCAGACAACAGGTATTTCAATCCATAACTATTTCGAAGTGTACGATTCGTTGCATTTGTCTCCACAACGGATAATTGTCCAACTGTATTTTGCAAATCGATATTATCAGCAGCCGTCAACACTAATTCAGCCTTATTTACAGCCACATTACGGTTACCTTTCAAGTTCATTAAATAAGGGAACTCAATCTTAGTAGACAACCCTGTTCCAGCTTGGATATAGGTTAACCCACTAGTTGCGGTAGATGAAACGATATCCCCTGGGTTTTTCAGAGCAGCTAAAGGCCCTGATTTCGTGGACTTTATTTGATTAAACCGCGCCAAAAATTCAGGATAATAGGCATTTGATAAAGAGAAATAATAATCTATGTGGTACTTTGTCGTATCACCTGGATTATGAAAATACAAGGTCATTCGGGAAAAACTCGGTGTAAAATTAAGGATTGCTCCCGCAGATGACGCCGTCGATTTAAACAACATTCCAGGAAAATAATCTCTAAAACCCTTATCACCTGCAGCCACTTTTGCATCTGCATACTTACTCAACAATTCACGTCCAAATGAGTCAGACATTCTGAAACGGAGTGTATCAAATTGAGCTGAATCTCCATTCATCGCTTTCGTCCGAATAGGCCGAGGATTAAAGGTGTGACGACCTAAAAGTGAGGCATCAGAACGAACGGAAGAATTAGCAAAATAATTCGTCTTTAAACTCAAACTATCCAGTAAACGATAGACACTTATCGTTTGAGATTTAGTGGTATCTCCTTGAAATCCAGCATAAACAAGTCGCAAATTCAAAGAATCATAAACCGATGTTGATTTCGCAAATAACGTATCAATATTAGCTACTTGGGTATAAAAAGAGGATTCAGTAATACCTAAAACAGGGTGACTAAAGCTACCCAATAATAAAGTACCAGGCGAACCTGTATAGATTGAATCAATCAATACAGTCGAGGATTTAACCGTGATCGTATCCGAATAATTCAAACCCACTTCCACGCTAAACAAATCGTCGCCGATTTCTTTAGGTGTATCACAGGATGCAAGGAATAAGGAAAGAATTCCTACCCATTTAATTGCCGGACATTTCCAAGTACGTTTTTTCGAAGAAATCGAGGTCATTGTCGGCAATATTTTGAGAAGTTTTATGTTGATATTCATCAATAATCGATTGAATACGGCTATTATCCGCATTTACTAAAGAAACTATTTTGTCTGCGTACTCCGCACCTATCTTGATAAATGCTTCGTAATTTCCACCGGATAAGCTACCTAAATGCGCTTCATCCAAATCACCAATTTTTACTTTTTCCATCAAATCGTCTGATTCAAACGTAAAATCAAAGGCAGAATTGTGTGGCGAGAAAATAGTTTTCGAATCTTTGTAGATCGGGTGATTCTGGTAATGTGTCGAAATATACAAAGGCACTAAACTTGACATCCAATCATTGCAGTGAATAATATCTGGAGCCCAACCTAATTTCACCACCGTTTCTAATGCTCCTTTACAGAAGAAAATAGCACGCTCGTGATTGTCTGGGTAAAATGCACCTTCTTTATCAGTTAATACATATTTACGTTGGTAATAATCCTCGTTATCGATGAAGTAGACTTGTAATTTCGCAGCTGGAATACTAGCTACTTTAATGGTCAAAGGCTTTTCTTCCTCTCCCATTGGAATGGTAATACCTGAAAGACGAACCACTTCGTGCAATCGGTTTTTACGTTCATTGATCGAACCAAATCTAGGCACTAAAATTCTGATTTCCATTCCTCTTTCCTGCATAGCAGTAGGAAGAGCACGTACGAAATCTGCAATTTTTGATGTGTTTTGAAAAGGATCTACCTCACTTGAAACGTAAAGAATACGTAATTTGGCCATTCTAAATTGATTACTAGGGGAAAATTACCCCAAAAAACATTACAAAAGTACAAAAAAATAATCGGATTATCACCATCATTATACAAGGAAAGGTCTTTAATTTGCCTTTTGATTCAGGAACCTTATGCTAAAGTCGATAGTAAAATACCTTATTTCTAGTTTACTAGCTGCAGGCCTCCTTTATTGGGCCATTTCTAAAAGCCAATTGCATTGGAATGACATCCTGAGCACCTTTCAACAAGCTGACTATAACTGGGTCACAGTATCGATTATCATTGCCATACTCTCTCATTTGTTGCGTGCGCTGCGTTGGGAACAATTATTGGAAGCAATGCACCATCAACCGGGTACTTTACGCACCTTTTCAGCAGTATTAATTGGTTATTTTGCGAATTTTTTAGTGCCTCGTCTGGGCGAAGTTTCCCGCTGCGGATCTTTGAAGAAGACGGCCGATATACCCTTTGAGGAATCTTTTGGAACCGTTATTACCGAAAGAATTGTGGACTTAATTAGCCTTCTAGTGCTAGTAGGCATCACTTTTTTATTCGAATGGGAACCTTTGCAAAAAAGCCTCTTCCCTACGATGCAATTACCTTCTGGAACGTTAATTATCACCGCTTCCATCCTCGGACTGATTGGCTTAGGATTCTTATGGAAATTTAAGGATTTTCTCCAAAATTTGGGCGCAGGTACGAAAGTAGGAAGGATGCTTCTAGGTTGGGTTGCCGGCATAAATAGTATTCGCCACTTAGCTCAACCGGGGAAATTCATCGGATACAGCATCGGAATTTGGTTGTGTTATTACTTAAGTACGTACACGCTATTTCTCGCCTTCCCTATCAGTGAAAACCTGGGAATGAGCGCGGCATTAACTGTTTTAGTCATGGGAACTTTTGGAATGGCTACCCCTACACAAGGAGGAATTGGGGCCTACCACAGTTTAGTTGCCTCCGCCTTTGTCTTCTATTCTTTGAGCTACAAAGATGGATTTATGCTGGCTACCTTTTTCCACGGAACTCAAATGATTACCCTTTTGTTATTGGGTGGATTAAGTTTTATTTTAACTTTGTTTTTACCCAAAATCACCTCACGTGTCCAATAGAACTGAACATAAAATTGTCACCTTAGCGGAAGGAATTGAGATTCGTAAACAATGGAAAACGAAGGGAGACAAAGTCGTTTTCACAAACGGCTGCTTCGATATTTTGCATTTAGGCCATGTCGATTATTTGGAGAAATCTAGTGAATTTGGCACAAAGATGATCGTCGCAGTTAACTCGGATGCTTCCGTTCGTACACTAGAAAAGGGCGTCGAAAGACCGGTGAATTCAGAATATGCTAGAGCAAGATTGATTGCGGCTTTAGGATTTGTTTCCCTGGTGATTGTTTTCGGGGAGCCCACGCCTTTAGAACTCATAAATTACCTCAGCCCAGACGTTCTCGTAAAGGGTGATGATTATACCATCGAGACGATTGTGGGGGCCCAAGAAGTCATCGCAGCTGGCGGAGAAGTAAAAACCATCGCGTTAGTACCCAATTATTCAACTACACAACTCATTCAAAAACTTAAACAATAAAACCATGTATTTCATTGCCATCATTTTCGGAGTCGCAGGTATGCTTATCTCTTGGCGACTAAAATCCAAATTCAAAACCTATTCTCAAACACCATTACAAAGTAATCTATCTGGCTACGAAATCGCCGAGCAAATGCTTGCCGATCACGGTATTACAGACGTTCGAGTTATCTCTGTAGAAGGTCAATTAACGGACCACTACAATCCCGCAGACAAAACCGTTAATTTAAGTAATGATGTATTCCACGGCCGTAACGCTGCTGCCGCCGCTGTTTCTGCGCACGAATGTGGTCACGCTGTACAACATGCCAGAGCCTATTCGTTCTTACAGTTCCGCAGCTCGATGGTTCCTATGCTTAGTATCGCAAACGGATTTATGCCCATTCTATTAATGATCGGAATGATGGTCTTGTATTCAACAGGAAGCACCACCTTATTAGCGATTGGGGTTGCCCTTTTCGCTATGGCTACCCTATTTAGCTTCGTAACTCTACCTGTCGAATTCGATGCTTCGAATAGAGCGCTGAATTGGATCAAAGAAAAAGGAATCGTAACACCCACAGAATACGCGATGTCGAAGGATGCACTTTGGTGGGCTGCGATGACGTATGTCGTTGCCGCGCTGGGTATGTTAGCGCAGTTGCTTTATTATTTGAATTTGTTGGGTGGAAGGAGAAATGACTAGAGTAGAGATTATAGAGTATAGAGTAGAGATATGGTAACAAAAAAGGGAGCAAATACTCCCTTTTTTGTTTAAGTCCTGAGGAAAAGAGTCCGAAGTAAAACCATCCATATCTCTACTCTATACTCTCTTATCTTTACTTTACATTCAACTTCGACTTCCTGTAGCTATACCCAAAATAAATCAACACCCCCGCCAAGCACCAGTACATAAACCGTTCCCAGTTCGTGGAGCCCATTTGGGTCATTAAATACAGGTTAACTAATAATCCCAAGACAGGAATTAATGATAATTTCTTGGTTACGCTGAAGAAGGCCATGACTGCCCAGATAACAAAGTAGCCAAACATAATGAAGTGATCCACTTTCGTTTCGCCTGAATACAAACCTTCTAACCACTCAACTAGATTTACGCCAGAATTGGACATTAAACCAATGGCTAAGATCAGCGATAGGCCTACGTAATAACTTGAGTTGATGTATGGGATTTTAAATTTGGATTTCTTTTGATTTTCTGGATCGAGGTCTAATACTAATACTCCGCCACAGACTAATACAAAGGCGAATAAGGTTCCAATAGAGCTTAAATTAATCACCTCCTCTAGATTTGCAAACAAGGCCGGAACGCCTACTAAAACCCCTGTCATAATAGTGGAGAAAGAAGGAGTGCGGTATTTAGGGTGAATGCGAGAGAAGGCTTTTGGCAATAAACCATCGCGGGACATTGTCATCCAGATACGTGGCTGACCTAATTGATAAACTAAAAGCGCTGATGTTAAGGCGATTACCGCACTGGCTGCAACGATTCCGGCTACTCCGGGTAAGCCGACTTGCATAAACATGAAGGCCAAAGGATCCTCAATTCCAGCTAAATTTTGAGATGGTACAATACCCGTTAAAACCAAGGTAACTAATACATAAAGTACCGTGCAGATGATCAAGGCATACATCATGGCTTTGGGAATATCCCGCTGCGGATTCTTGCACTCCTCTGCCGTAGTGGAAATCGAATCAAATCCGATATAAGCAAAACAAACAGCGGCTACACTCTTTAAAACTCCCGAAATTCCATTAGGCGCAAAAGGCGTCCAGTTCTCTACCTGCACATAAAAAGCACCCACTCCTACCACGATCACAATGACTAAAAGCTTCAAAATTACCAGAATGTTGTTCGTGTTTTTTGACTCCTTTATACCAATGTAGACCAAATAGGTTATAGCCACCGTAATTAAAAGCGCTGGAATGTTCGCAACAAAATGCCAACCAAAAAGAAGGGGAGCGGACTGATAGGCAGTATAGCCTTCACGTAGGTTAACAGATAAAGTTTCAAATTTCTCGCCGCTAGCGAGTGCAGAGGAGGCTTCGGTGAAGGCTCTTTTGGCAGATAAATAATCCATCGTCATAAACTCCGGCACATGTACACCTAAACCTTCTAATAGATCAACGAAGTATTTAGACCACGAAATCGCAACAGCTACGTTCGAAATGGCATATTCTAACAGTAAATTCCAGCCCAAAATCCAAGCAACAATCTCCCCTAAACTCGTATAAGCATAGGTATAAGCACTACCAGAAATAGGCACTGTGGCAGCAAAACGTGCATAGCAGAAGGCGGTAAACATACAGGCCATCGCTGTAAATACAAACAGCATCGATACGGCAGGGCCACCATTGGCTGAAGCTTGTCCAATGGCTGAAAATATACTGGCACCAATGATAGCAGCTACCCCCATAAAGGTCAAATCGCGAACCCCTAAGTTTCGGTCCATCGAATTCCCCTCTAGACTCTCGATTTCTAATTGATCTGAAATTATTTTATCAATGGATTTCTTTCGAAAAAAACTTGACCACATACGGTTTTGGATTGTTATTGAAGGGACAAAAATACATCTTTCTGAAAGAAATTCTAATTTGATTGATTTAGATTACCTTTGTGGCATGTCTGTCGCAGTTGTCATATTAAATTTCAATGGTCGGAAATTCTTAGCCGACTTCCTACCGATCGTGCTAGAAAACACACCGAACGCAACGATTTACGTGGCAGATAATGGCTCATCTGACGACTCTTTGGCGTTTTTAGCCTCCGATTTTCCTAGCATTTCTGTATTATCCTGGGCAGAAAATTTAGGCTATGCTGGAGGATATAATTTTGCATTAGGCCAAATAAATGCCGACTATTTTGTTTTAATGAATTCTGATATCGCTCCGCGAAAGAATTGGTTATCCCCATTAGTATCCTATTTCGAAGCGCATCCACTGGTCGCCGCAGCTCAACCTTTTCTATTAGATTATCACAAACCTGATTATTTTGAATACGCTGGGGCAGCAGGTGGATTTTGGGATTCCTATGGATACCCATTCTGTAGAGGGCGACTTTTCGATACTCTAGAAAAAAATGAAGGACAGTATGCAACCTCCATCGTCAACTGGGCCACAGGCGCTTGTTTGATGGTTCGTTCCGAAGCTTTTCATAATGTAGGCGGTTTAGACCCCTACCTATTTGCCCATATGGAAGAAATCGACTTGTGCTGGAGAATGCAAAGGGCCGGATATACCATTGCAGCAGTGGCTGAAAGCGAAGTCATGCACGTGGGTGGAGGTACCTTGAACAAAGAGAACCCCTTCAAAACCTACCTGAACTTCCGCAACAACTTAATTTTATTATATAAAAATCTAGAACCTTCGCAGCGTTTTTCTACCCTTTTTATGCGAATGATCTTGGATGGAATCGCAGGTCTTAAATTCTTGACTGAGGGGAAATTTGGTTCATTTATGGCTGTCCTGAAAGCTCATTATGGATTCTACAGCTACCTCTTCTTTGTTAAAGACAAACAGAATTTATCTCCAGCTTTGCAAAAAAGCTGGGTGAGAAGTTTTGACGGTAACATCTTGAAAGAATATTTCTTACAAGGCAAAAAGAAATTCAATCAGATCAAATTTTAGATATCCCAGACACTTGGGTTATTTCTTTGACGTAAATAGCGACGGATATTCATCCAAAAAGCTAAAATCAAATAAATGATAACCGGGGAACCCATCGTAATAAACGAGGTGTAAATAAAGTATAATCGAATGCTACTGGTGGAAATATTTAACTTCTCTCCTAAGCGAGTACAGACGCCAAATGCCTGATTCTCAACAAAAAATTTCAGTTTTTCCATAGGGTGTTATTTCAAAGTT